>JACDCM010000014.1 GCA_013817545.1 Gemmatimonadaceae bacterium
TGACGAGCGCATGGGACCAGCACGGGTACGAGAGGCGCTCATGCGAGGTGAAGATCCCGATACAGTCATCGATCGCGAAGTACCGGCAGCGGTTGCGTTTGACCAGCGCGTGCGAAGATTCAAGTTGTATCGATAGACGCCGTGCAAGTCCGTGCACGTGTCTTGCACACTGTGAACGAGCCGATGATCCTGTCTCATCACAAAATTGGAGGAATTATGAAGGCATTAGCCATTCTGATGCTCGCGCTGGTGACTGCGTGCGGACCGCGCCAGGTCGAAGTCGAAACGGGCCCTCAGCAGGCAAACAACATGTCGCTGACAGTCTCGAATAGCGCCAATCAGGCGGTGAACGTCTACGTCGTCAGTGGGGGTAACCCGATCTTCGTGGGACAGGTCAGCGGGAATAGCACCCAGACACTTAGCGTCTCGGGCGTTGCGTCTGGCGCCGTCGTGTCACTCCAGGCACGCACCACCGATGGTACGAAAACGTATACCAAGGACAACGTCACCATGTCCGGTGCATACTCCTGGCCCGTTCCATAAGGTTGGCAGCCGCTGGTGGCAGGACGCGGATAACAAGCTCCTTACAGTCCGCAAGGCATCAAATCCGCCACCTTTCATACTGGTTGCCGCACGCTGACTACTCGGCTAGCTTACCGGGCCGGAGTGACCCTCCGGCCTGTGCTGTATCTTATTGCGATTATTTCGTTTTGCCTTCTTTGGGCAAAGGAGAATGACTGCGTGCGGGGTTCCCCACCGGCCGCGAGCGGCAGCGCTCAGCGGCCTGATTCTGTAGCCGAGGCGACGGGCCGGCTCGGCATTCTCACCCCCGGTCTTGGGGCTGTCTCGACTACCTTCATGGCCGGCGTCGAAAGCATCCGCCGCGGCCTTTCGCAGCCTATTGGCTCGCTGACTCAGATGGCGACCATTCGCCTTGGGAAGCGCACCGATAACCGCTCACCGCTGATCAAGGATTTCGTTCCGCTCGCCAGGCTCGAGGATATCGTCTTTGGAGCGTGGGATCCGATTCCGGACGATGCGTTGACCGCGGCACGCAAAGCAGGAGTCCTGGAAGAAAAGCATCTCGGGCCGGTTGCGGATATGCTGTCGTCCATCCGGCCGATGCCTGCGGTTTTTGACCAAAAGTACGTAACGCGCATCAATGGCACCAACGTCAAGAAGGGAAAGACCAAACGCGATCTCGCCGAGCAGTTGCGCCAGGACATTCGCGACTTCAAGTCGCAGAACAAGCTCGACCGTGCGGTAATGGTCTGGTGTGCCTCCACTGAAGTGTATATCCAGGCGGGCTCGCACCACGCCACACTCGAGCAGTTCGAGAAAGCCATGGACCGGAATGACGCCGCGATTGCGCCGTCCATGCTGTATGCGTATGCCGCCATCATGGAGGGTGTGCCGTTCGCCAATGGCGCACCGAACCTGACGGTTGACACGCCGGCGCTGCTGCAACTCGCGAACGATCGAGGCGTCCCGGTCGCGGGAAAGGACTTCAAGACCGGGCAGACCTGGATGAAGACCATCGTCGCTCCGGGCATCAAGGCGCGAATGCTCGGACTCGCCGGCTGGTATTCCACCAACATCCTCGGCAATCGGGACGGCGAAGTTCTGGATGACCCGGCTTCATTCAAGACGAAGGAAGAATCCAAGCTCAGCGTGCTGCACACCATCCTCCAGCCAGAGCAGTATCCGGCCTTGTACAAGGATTTTTCCCACGTTGTGCGGATCAATTACTATCCGCCGCGCGGCGACAACAAGGAAGGCTGGGACAACATCGATATCGTGGGATGGATGGGCTACCCGATGCAGATCAAGATCAACTTTCTCTGTCGGGACTCCATTCTGGCGGCGCCAATCGCGCTGGATCTCGCGCTCTTCATGGACTTCGCACATCGAGCCGGGATGAAGGGCATTCAGGAATGGCTCTCTTTCTACTTCAAGAGTCCCATGGCAGCCCCCGGTCTTCAGCCGGAGCACGATCTGTTCATACAGCAGACAAAGCTCAAGAACACGCTTCGGCACCTTATGGGTGAGGATCAGATCACGCATCTCGGATTGGAGTATTACGCGTGATCCGGACAGGCAGCCTGAAGTCAGGATCCGGGGGGGGATTAACGCGACTGCAGCTGTATCTCACGATGGCAGTTGTTGCTGCGGTAATGGGCTGCAGGCCGCCTCAGCCGCACGCAATTCGTCAACAGTCGGATACCTTCATGTTCCGAATCACGTCCGAGCCCGACCGGCCCTACGCGCGCGAAGAGATAGTCTACAAGATCGTTGTGCTCGACGCCGAGAGTAATCAACCGATCGAAAGCGGCGAAGGACGCATCTTTGCCGAGAACCGCGAACGCGCCAGGACCTACGATGGCCTGGAGCGCGGACCGGAAGTCGCGACGTACTACGCCAAGCTCGAATATGTGACCGCGGGCGAGTGGGCGGTTGCCGTACAGTTCCGCCGCGACTCGCTGGCGCCGCTGGAGCGGATCGATTGGACTCAGCAGGTATTCGAGGAACGGAGCGCGCCCTAGGCAAATGCGTCACTATCATCGGACACACATCAGCCCGGACGCCGTGTTAACGCTGGCTGATGAGTACTTCCAGGCGCTCAAGCTGGATCGGAAGTCGTCGGTGCCGCGGGGCCGCGAGTTTGCTGGGCCCCTGGGTACGGTCAGCCTGACCGTTGGGCCCGAAGGCGGTCACTACACGCGCATAGAGGTTACAACTGATCAGATGGGTGAGAGCCGTCTCGACCGCAACGTCAAACGGTTTTTCGTCAAGGTGCATCGTGCGGCCGACCCGTCTCACGTTTTAAGAGCAGCTTACTGATGGCCTCGCGAGCGACCGGGCGTACCGCTCGGCCACGAAAGGCGTCCGGCCCTGCCGCTGAGCGCCCATCGAGCAAGCTCACGATCGATCAGAAACTCGAGTTGTATTACTACATGCGAATGACGCGAGCGCTCGAGGAGCGACTGGTCAATCTTTACAGGCAAACGAAGGTTGTAGGTGGACTCTTCCGCTCGCTCGGGCAGGAGGCTGACGCCGTCGGAAGCGCGTATGCGCTGGACCGAAGTGCTGGAGATTTTCTGTCGCCGCTGATCCGCAACCTTGGGTCGATGCTGGTGCAGGGTGCTCAACCCACGGAGATCATTCGGCAGTACATGGCGAAGGGCGATTCTCCCACTCGAGGACGCGAGCTCAACATTCACTTTGGCGACCTCAAGCGAGGTTTCATCGGCCAGATATCCCACCTTGGCGACATGGTCCCGGTAATGACCGGCGTCACGCTCTCGTTCAAGCTGCGTGGCGAGCCACGCGTCGGTCTGGTGTACGTGGGGGACGGTGCGACTTCCACTGGCGCCTTTCACGAGGGAATCAATTTCGCGGCAGTGCAGCGGTGCCCGCTGGTCGTTATCGTCGAGAACAACGGTTGGGCGTACTCAACACCCATCTCGAAGCAAACAGCGTCCAGGCGATTCGTAGATAAGGCGCTGGCGTATGGCATCCCCGGAGTTCAGGCCGATGGCAACGATGTTCTGGCTGTGTACGACGCCACTAAAGCCGCCGTCGACCGCGCGAGGAAAGGGGAGGGAGTAACCCTCGTCGAGCTTCTCACCTATCGCCGGAAAGGTCACGCCGAGCATGACAATCAGTCGTACATCCCGGAGGGAGAACTGGAGCGGTGGGCGGCTGAAAACGATCCTGTCGATCGGTATGTGCAGTATTTGATGGAAGGCGAGAACGTAACGGCGGCTACGCTAGCCGACGTCGACCGTCGGGTTCTGGGAGAGATCGACGCCGCGACCGACTTGGCGGACGCGTCCCCAATGCCGGAGCCCACCGATTCGCTTACCGAGGTTTATGCCGGATCTGGCTCGGTAGAACCGCTGTGGTTTCGCGAAGGAGTTCGCTCCGCTGTGGCACAGCACGAGCGCGCGGCTGGGTGGGGGACGTTCAGTGGCTGAGGTAACATATCTCGAAGCGATCAGGCAGGCGCTTTTT
Organism: Gemmatimonadaceae bacterium; assembly: GCA_013817545.1. GTDB lineage: Bacteria > Gemmatimonadota > Gemmatimonadetes > Gemmatimonadales > Gemmatimonadaceae > JACMME01. Next base: position 4,015 of record JACDCM010000014.1, read on the forward strand.
GAGGAGATGGAACGCGACCCGAACGTCTTTTGCCTGGGTGAGGATATCGGTGCTTACGGCGGCGCCTTCAAGGTCACTGAGGGCCTGCTGGAGCGCTTCGGCGAGAGTCGCGTCATTGATACTCCCATATCCGAAGCCGCGATCGTTGGAGCGGCGGCGGGTGCCGCACACATGGGCATGCGACCGGTCTGCGAGATGCAGTTCATCGACTTCATCTCCTGCGCGTACGACATGATCACGAACTACGTCGCAACGTCGCGCTATCGCGCCTTTTTGCCCTGCCCCATTGTCGTCAGGGGTCCGAGCGGAGGGTACGTCCGTGGCGGACCATTTCATTCGCAGAATCCGGAGGCTGCATTCCTCCACACTCCCGGCCTCAAGATCGTATACCCTGCCACGGCCAGCGATGCCAAAGGTCTTCTGAAAGCTGCGATTCGGGACGACGATCCAGTGCTGTACTTCGAGCACAAATACTTGTATCGCCGCATCAAGGAGGAAATGCCAACCGGCGACCACGTGGTGCCTATCGGCAAGGCACGCACCGCGCGCGTCGGTAGCGACGTATCGGTCATCACCTATGCCGCCACGGTGTGGAAGGCGCTGGAGGCCGCCGAACAAGTCCAGAAGGAAGATGGATTGAGCGTTGAAGTCATCGATCTGCGATCGCTCCTGCCGATGGACGATGAGGCGATCATTGCGACGGTGAAGAAGACGAATCGGGTGCTTGTCGTACACGAGGATACGCGCACCGGTGGCATCGCGGGCGAGATTACCGCGCGCATTACGGAACGCGCGTTCGAGTGGCTGGACGCACCTATACTGCGCGTCACAGCTGCCGACGTTCCGCTACCGTATTCGCCGCCGCTGGAGGATTACGTGCTTCCGCAAACAGCGGATATAGTAAAGGCTATTCGTGTTCTCGCCTCTTACTAATGGTGCCGGAGGAGAGCCCAAGCCGGGAGGTCCGTCCGCATTACGGTACAATCGGTTGCGTGCTAGCCTTTGCGGGACTGTTTGCGGGAGGAATGATAGCCGTGGGAGTAGGCAAGTTGGTCGGAAGACTGCAGAGGTGCGCGCCCGCTGAAGGGTTGCCCGCGTGCGACTACGAGGTGTACTTGCTTGTGGGCATGCTGGTGGGCGCGCTGACGCTTCCGGGGATGACCCTGTGGAAGTTGCGGCGGAACAGTAATTCGACGACGAACTCTGTAAGGAGCTGATCTGGTGGCACGTGTAGACGTCATAATGCCGCAAATGGGAGAATCGATTGCTGAAGGCACTCTCTCCCGCTGGCTCAAGAAAGTCGGCGACGAGATCAAGCGCGACGAGCCGATCTTCGAGATCTCCACTGACAAGGTGGATGCCGAGATCCCGGCTCCCGCTGCGGGAGTTCTGGCCGAGGTATTGGTCCTGGAAGGCCAGACAGTGCCTGTACAAACCGTTGTCGCGCGCCTCGAGACTGAAAAGGGAGCGGCAATAACCGCGACGGTCGGTGGAGAGGGCTCCGGTGCGGCGAAGGCGGAGCCCGGGGCCGCGAAGGCGGAGCTCGGGGCTGCCAAGGCGATGGTCGGGCCCGGTGCTGGTGCGCCTGAGCAGAGTTCGCAAGTCGCGGGCTCGGCATCGGCTGGGGGGCCCTCCCCCACAAAGCAATCTAATTCGACCGGATCTTCCCGACAGCAACATTCGGGTGCACCCCCAACCGATTCATCTCCGGCAGGCAATACGCTTGAGGATCGGCTTCGTGCGCGTTCGTCCCCACTAGTCCGAAAGATTGCGGCCGAACATGGCATCGAGATCGCCGCGTTGCCGGGATCGGGAATCGCCGGACGAGTGACAAAGAAAGACATCCTGAGCTTCATCGAATCAGGCGGGATTGCTGCAGCCGCGAGCGCTGTGGGCGTGTCGCCATCAATGCACGCGCCGGCCGCCTTGAACCAGGGACCTCAGCCGCAACCCTGGCCGGGCGACAGCGTCGAACCCATGTCCAAAATGCGCGCGCTCATCAGCGAGCACATGGTGGGATCCAGACGCACCTCAGCGCATGTGACGTCGTTCATGGAGATCGACTTTACGCGGATTTCCCGAATACGCGCAAAAAATCGCGCTGCCTTCGAGGCGTCGAGCGGCCAGAAGCTTACGTACATGCCGTTTATCATCAAATCGGTCGTGGATGGTCTCAAACAGTTTCCTGTCATGAATGCGTCGGTGGCAGGCACCAATGTGATTTATCGAAAGCAGTACAACATAGGAGTCGCCGTAGCCCTCGATTGGGGCCTCATTGTTCCCGTAATACGGGGCGCGGACAATCTGTCACTGAGCGGGATTACTCGCGCACTCAATGATCTTGCCGCGCGCTCGCGCGCGAAAAAACTGGATCCGCGTGAGGTGCAGGAAGGCACATTCACCATCACGAATCCTGGCGTCTTCGGATCGCTGATGGGTACACCGATTATCAGCCAGCCGCAGGTAGCGATCCTTGGCGTCGGCGCGATTGAGAAACGGCCGAAGGTGGTGAGTGGTGCGGACGGTGAGGATACGATAGCTATTCGGACCTGCGCCTACTTCTCGATTTCATTCGATCATCGAATTATTGATGGTGCAGTCGCGGACCAGTTCCTCGCCTTCGTCAAGAAAACCATTGAGACCTTTCCAGACGCGGGGCTCTGATCATGTCACGAGCGCTCACCGCACAGCGATTTGTCGTCCCACTTGCTCAGCGAAAGAAACACCTTGATCGCATGCGCGCGCGGCGCGCGTATTACCACGGAGCCGGGTGCCACTTCTGGGTGTTCGAGGAAATCGACCTCTCGGGCGCTTTTATGGAATTCATAGAAGCCGGTGATGCTGCGACGCTCAAGTCCGCTCTCGCCAACGCACCAGAAAGATTCAACGACCCGGCGCGCATTTATCAGGAAATGGAGCTGTAATAGCCATGCCCACTCGAGCTATTACAGTTGACGGAAGGCGATGGGATGTGTCGCACTCCGGCCGCATCACCCAATACGATCGGGATGAGTTCAGCCTGCTGTTCATTTCCGACGTCGAAGGTACGAAAGAGGTTCGCGTTACACGCTACTCCCCATTGGGAGCACGCTGGCGTGAGCAGTCGTTGGCTGAGATGACGGACCAGGATCTTCTACGGTTGTTTGGGTACTCGCAACCGAGCTTCACATCGCCAGAAACCGGCTATCGGCCATGAGCGAGATGCCTTCAAAGGCGCTCTTGCAGGACGCTCGGTTTATCGACCTCCATGCCCACTCCACCGCATCGGACGGCACCCATGCGCCCGCTGCAGTGGTAGCTGCGGCACGGGCGGCGGGTTTGGCGGCGGTGGCATTGACTGACCACGATAGCCTGGCCGGAATAGGCGAGGCTCGCGAAGCAGGCTTATCCCTGGGCGTTCGCATAATCTGCGGTGTGGAGCTCAGCGCGACGGAGGGCGAGCGGGAGACCCACGTCCTCGGTCTCCACATCTCTCACCCAGCTGAGATAGAGTCGCACCTCGCTATTTTTCGGGCAAGCCGCAGAGAGCGCGCGGAACGCATAGTTCAGACGCTTAACAGCATTGGAGTCTACTTGTCATTGGAAAGTGTTCTCGAAGTTGCGAATGGAGCTGCCATCGGACGTCCTCACATCGCGAAAGCAATGATCGCATCCGGCTGGGCGCGTGACATTCGCGACGCTTTCGACAGGTATCTCGGCAATGGCCGGCCCGCGTATGTAGCCAAGTATCGCCTCGGAATGGCAGACGCTATCCAGCTGATTCATCAAGCAGGAGGTCTGGCATTTCTCGCTCATCCCGGGACGGACGGTACGCGTGCACGATTGGAGACCCTGGCGACGATGGGACTCGACGGCGTGGAGGTTCGCCATCCAGGCCATCACGCGCACGATACTGCGCGGCTTGGGACCCTGGTTGATCATTTCGGTATGCTTCCCACGGGTGGCTCCGACTGGCATGGTTCGGCTGAAGGACCGCGCGCGCTGGGCTGCATGCGCATTCCGTATCAATGGCTGGAGCGTCACGATGCTCGGCTTGAAGAAGGTTGTCAGCGAGGCATGGTAGCGTGACCAGCTCCGACCTTCTCGCTGTAGGGACGCGCGCTCCGGAATTTGTGGCCGTTGACCACGAAGGCGTTGCAAGGTCGCTATCCGACCTCCTCGAACGTGGGCACGTTGCACTCTTCTTTTATCCGGGCAATAACACTCCTGGCTGAAACCGCCAACTCTCCGCCGTGCGCGATGAGATGACAAAGCTTGAAGATGCTGGAGTCCAGGCGATCGGCGTCAATCCGGCGAGTATTGAAGCTCACGCTTCCTACGCCGCAAAAATGCATTTCGGCTTCCCACTGCTGAGCGACGGAGATCGCGCGATTGCTACTGCCTACGGCGCTCTAAAGGACGATGGGCACGGCATACAGCGCACTGTATATGCAATTCGCCGCGACGGCATGGTCGCGTACGCCGTTCGTGGTGCGCCGCCACCAGCCGAGGTGATTGCCGCGCTGGACGCGTAATAGTGAAACTGGAAGGACGCGTCGCCCTCGTGACGGGTGCCGGCCGGCGCGTTGGGCAGGCGATCGCGTTGGCGCTCAGCGAACGCGGAATGCGCGTCGCTGCCCATTACCACGAGTCGGCGTCTGGCGCGGAGGAGACTGTCTCGCGCATCCGCGACGCCGGTGGGCGAGCTGATAGCTTTCGCTCCGACCTCAGGCACGTGCATGCGTGTGAGAGTCTGATTCACGATGTGGGAGAATCTTTTGGCGCACTGGATGCATTGGTTAACTCCGCCGCAGTTATGGTACGCACGCCAATCGGCAGTGTTACCGCTGCCCAATGGGACGACATGTTCGCCATCAACCTTCGCGCGCCCTTTTTTTGCGCGCAGGCAGCAGCGGGCATGCTGGGCAAACGCGGTGGCTCGATCGTCAACATTGCCGACCTCGCGGGACTCGAGTCCTGGCCGGCATACGTTCCGCACGGTATCAGCAAGGCCGGGGTCGTTCAGATGACGCGCTCGCTGGCGCGTGCAATGGCGCCCGCCGTCAGGGTAAATGCAGTCGCTCCTGGCGCGGTCCTGCTTCCCGAGGATTTCGGAGAGGCCGAGACCGCGCATCTGGAACGGACCACACCACTCGGCCGCATTGGTACGCCGCGGGATGTGGCCGACGCGGTTGTTTATCTTCTGGAAGCGGATTATGTAACGGGTGAAACGCTCGTGGTCGATGGAGGACGCCTTGTCCGTTGAAGCGGCGCCAGCCGTGGGCCTGCAGTTGACGCGCGGAGAGCGCACGACCCAGCGCTACGGAACTATCGTCGTCGTGGGTGGGGGTTGCTACGGCTCGTACTATGTGCAGCAGCTTGAGCGCGCCAGCGCCGCCAATGCGCTGAGGTATGAGCGCCTCCTCGTGGTGGACAGGGATCCGGATTGCAGGGTCGCCATGACGAATGCGAAAAATACAGATGAGGGGATCCCCCCCCAATCTCAGTATGGCCCACAAACGCTTATCAACAAGCATCGAACGCCCGCACCCAGCATCGTTGTATCTGATTGGACCAGCTTCTTCGACCTTTATTTCGCCGAATCGGCTGCGGCCCTCGAAGCTTCCGAATCGGACGCGATAGTTCCGTCTCCTCTTATGCCGCATCTGATGTACGAGTGGCTCGTTCGAAGCGCCCGAGCGCGTTGGCCTGGACGCGCCATAGCGACCCGACCCTTGCACGGGGCCTTCCCTGTGCCGTGGCAACGTGCAGATCCGTCCGGCACCCACTACGTGAGCTTCGCCGAATGGATCTGTCCCGTGAACTGCATTGAACCGCGGCTTTGTCCCGAGACCAGGGGGCCTCGCACCTGGAGCATGCCCTCTGCGATCCAGGCCTATCTGGAATTTGAGCGCCAGAACGAGCGCCCGCTTGCGGGCCAGGCCATCTTTCATTGCAGGCATCGTGCATACGGCGTGGGAATGTTCGATACAGCCGACGTTCTCGCGGCCGATGCGCTTGTCAAGTCCGTAGCGGCATCTGCATCGGCGGACATACTGGTAGGAACGGTGTCACACTGCCACGGCGCTCTGAGCCTTCTCAGCATTGGGGAGCGGGCCTGACGCACAGATTGCAATCATTCCGCTGGAAGTCTGTCAGGAATTACGGTCTTAAGCGTCGCTAAACAGAAATTCGTCAGGATGTATCCGTGCCAGAAACTTTTGACTATGAAGTTGTGATCGTTGGAGCAGGGCCGGCAGGGCTTTGCGCGGGTATGTATGCAGGCCGCGCAATGCTCAAGGCGGTCGTCATTGAGCGTGGCGCTTCTGGGGGTGAGCTTCTGAACACAGAGATCATCGAGGATTATCCCGGCTTCGAGCACATTGACGGATGGGACCTCGCTCAGAAATTCGAGAGCCACGCGCTGAAGTTTGGCGTCGAGATTCATCGCAAGACCGTGGAAACGGTCCGGAAACTTGACGCCGGCACCTTCGAGACGGTCACCGACGGTGGAGATGTTTATCGATCTCCCGCTGTCATAGCCACTGCTGGTGGGACGCCAATAAAACTTGGTGTGCCTGGCGAGCTCGAGTTCGCTGGTAAGGGGGTTTCGTACTGCGCCATTTGCGACGGCGCTTTTTTCAGAGGGCATACCATCGCCGTTATTGGCGGAGGCGATGCCGCCGCGGAGGAGAGCGATTTCCTCACACGCTACGCCGAGAAGGTGTATCTCATTCACCGGCGTGAAGAGCTGCGTGCATCCAAGATTCTGCAAAAGCGCGTCTTCGAAAATCCCAAGATTGTGCCGATCTGGAATACCGTGGTTGAGCGGATCGATGCGGACGAGCAGGGACTGGTGAATAACATTGTCCTGCGAGATGCCAGGACGGCCGAGACGCGCAACCTTGCCGCAACCGGGGTTTTTATCTTCATCGGTTTTCGTCCGAATACCGGAATCATTGAAGGACACATAAATCATGACGCGAGCGGTTACCTCACTACCGACGCGAACATGGAAACTTCCATCCGTGGGCTTTTCGCGGCTGGTGATCTGCGGTCTCAACTCACCCGTCAGGTGACGACAGCTGTCGGAGATGCGACAACTGCGACCATCGCAGCGGAGAAGTATCTCACCGCGCGCAAAGGCGGCCAGATGAATCCCGAAATAACGAGCTCGGGGGGTTACGCCGTATGATCGTTCAAACCTTCACGGTGGGACCATTCCAGGAAAACACGTATCTCCTCATCGATGACGACTCGCATCACGCCGTCCTGATAGACCCAGGCGATGATGGTAATCGGCTCCTTTTGGCCGTCGAGCAAGCGAGCGCCAACCTGGATGCGATCTGGCTTACACACGCGCACGTCGATCACGTTGGCGGCATCGCGGCCATCAAGCGAGTCGCTGACGTGCCCGTGTACCTGCACCCGCTCGACCGTCCGCTGTACGACAACGCCAAGCGCCATGGCGAAGTTTTCGGCTTGCGAGTCGAGGCGCCACCGCCGCCCGAAAAGCTTCTGGCTGACGGCGACACTCTCCGTGTCGGAAGTTTGTCGTTCGCCGTGATGCATACTCCTGGGCACGCGCCAGGGCACGTCGTTATTCACGGACACGGAATTGCCTTTGCGGGCGATTGTCTCTTTTCCGGATCAATAGGCCGCACGGACCTGCCGCTATCCGACGGCGCCGAGCTTGCCCGGTCGCTTGAGCGAATTTGCGCTCTTCCGATTGAGACTATTGTCTATGCCGGCCACGGGCCGTCCACGACCATTGGGGATGAGATCGACAACAATCCGTTCCTGAATGGAACCGTCCGAATTTCACGCCGATGAGCGATGCGCGTCTGCCGATGTTGGGACTGGATAATGTAAGCGGCAAACTGCGCGCAATCTTCGACGCCTTTCTCCGTGAGCGAGGAAATATTCCGAATCTTTTTCGGACGGCCGCGCACAGTGAGCCGATTGCTGAGACGCTCTTCGCTCATATGCGCGCGGTAATGGGTGCAGGTTTGGTTGACGTTCGCCTCAAGGAGCTGCTCTCTGTGCGCGTTTCGCATATCAACCTGTGCGACTATTGACTCGCCTCCCATACTGCCTTGGCAAGGCGGCTGGGATCGACTGAAAAGGAGCTGGAAGCACTCGAACGCGGCGACCTCTCCGATTTTGAGCCATCCTGGCGCGCGGCGCTGGAGTTTGCCGAGTCCGTCACACCCACACGCGGCCATCCGACGGATGAAGTGTTCAGTCGGGTTTCGGAGTATTGGACGGCGGCGCAGATCGTGGAGATCACCGCCGTGATAACACTTTTCAACTACTTCAACCGATTCGCGACCGCGCTTCGTATCCCGCCAACGATGTAAAGCGCACAGTGAAGTATTTGCCGCGGCCAGGTGCAATCGCATCCTTCCGTCCCGTTCGCCCGCGACCATTGCGTTCGCGATTTCACCAACGACGTTCCCGGATGATTCTGTCGTAGAGCGACACCGTCCCCGTGGTAGACAATTTCGATAATAACCGAATGCCCGACAATTTCCGTGATGAAAAGGACCCTCTCGGCACGCTACAGGTGCCTGCAAATGCCCTGTATGGCGTGCAAACACTGCGCGCCGTTCAGAATTTTCCCATAAGCGGTCTACGCGCGACTCCGGCATTTCTGATCGCGACAGTCCGAATCAAGAAGGCGGCTGCGCTCACTCATATCGAGACCGGTCGGCTTGACGCGAAGGTTGGGCAGGCCATTGTCCGCGCCGCGGACGAAGTATTGGCGGGTAAGCATCACGAGCACTTTGTTGTCGATGTGTATCAGGCGGGCGCAGGCACGTCGCACAACATGAACACCAACGAAATTCTCGCCAACCGCGCGAACGAGCTGCTTGGCGCCCCACGCGGGGCGTATTTGCCGGTTCATCCCAACGATCACGTCAACATGGCGCAGTCAACCAATGACGTCATTCCAACTGCAATCCGGCTCGCGTGCCTCGCCGAGCTCAACGATCTTGTCAATGCCTTCTCCGGACTCCGCGACGAGTTGCTCGGCAAAGGCGAAGAGTTTGACGATGTCCTCAAGTCGGGCCGCACGCATCTGCAGGACGCGATGCCCATCAGGCTCGGCCAGGAATTCCGGGCCTATGGACGAACGATCGACCGCTGCATTCGACGCGTCCAGGAGGCAGCTGACTATTTGCGCGATCTGGGGATCGGAGGAAGCGCAGTCGGTACGGGCGTAACTGTAGAACCGGAATATCCGGATCTCATGCGAAAGTATCTGACGGAGATTTCCGGACTGGAGCTGCGCACTGGTGAGGACAGAATTCAGCTAATGCAGAGCATGGGCGACGTAGCCGCCTTTAGCGCAAGCCTCCGCGGCCTCGCAATCGATTTAAGCAAGATCGCAAGCGATCTTCGCTTGATGGCGAGCGGACCCCGAACAGGATTCGATGAGATTCGCCTGCCCGCGGTTCAGCCCGGATCCTCCATCATGCCCGGGAAGGTCAATCCTTCCATCCCCGAGATGGTGAACCAGGTTTGCTTCCAGGTGATCGGTAACGACACATGCGTCGCCATTTCCGCCGAGCACGGCCAGTTGGAACTCAATGTCATGATGCCCGTGATCGCATACAACATCCTGATGTCGATGCAGATTCTCACGAATGCGGCCGCCTCCCTCGCGAAACGCACCATTCGTGGCATCGAGGCCAACCGGGAGCAGTGCGCGTACTGGCTGGAGCGCTCCGCCGCCCTGGCGACCGCGCTGGCTCCGCAAATCGGCTATGCTCGCGCCGCCGAGATCAGCAAGCAGTCGGTCAAGGAGAACATGCTTATCAGAGACTTGGTGCGCCGTGAACGGATTCTTCCCGATGATCAGGTCGATGCGGTGTTAGACCTGCGAAAGATGACGGAGATAGGAGTGCCAGGGGGGAAATTTGGAGCAGCGGCTGGGGGATGATCTTGGGGAGTGGGGGATAGGGGCTGGGGAGTGGACTGAAAACCTTGTGGGCTTTACTCATAGCGGGCGGCACGTTTCGCTTCTGCTCCCCATCCCCCATCCCCCAAACCCCAAACCCCACTCCCTTGTCCGATCCTTTCGAGGCGTCTATCCTCCACACGTGCGCATAACCACTTGGGCCGAATACGGCCTCATCTGCGCGCTCCATCTCGCGCGTCGAGCTTCTGATGGGCCAGTCACAGGCCGTCATATCGCAGAGTGGGAGAAACTCCCGAGCGACTACGTCGAGCAGATTCTTCTCCGCCTGAGGCGTGCAGGTGTCGTGCGCAGCGTGCGTGGCGCTCGCGGGGGCTACCTGCTGGCTCGGCCTGCAAGCTTGGTTTCCGTTCGCGACGTAATCGCGGCATCTGAGCTTGCCACGTTCGACCTTCATTGCGTATCGCATCCAGTAGATGACACGCGCTGTGCGGCCTCGCACGAATGCAGTATTCGTCCCGTCTGGGTGATGCTGCAACAGAAAATCGATGACGTCCTGGAGAGTGTGCACCTCTCTGATCTGCTGCACGACGAACAGACAGTGCGCGGCAGGGTTGGTTTGCCAGTACTGCAGGCGTAGCGGCTCGGCATCATGTCCGGACGCATCGGTGGCCAGCTGAGTTCGTTTTTGGAAGTGTGGCGCGCGAACCGATCGGATCGCGCTCGGGCGAGAGCGTACGTGGCAACACTGTTTACGGAACCGTCAGTCGAGGCGGCGACCTGGCTTGCCAAGCATGGTACCCGGGGCGACGTGGATCACGCACGTTGGGAGCTTCGATACGCCCGCCGGTCGCTCGGATTGATCGCGGCCCAGAGGGATGCCCTTAATGACCAGACCGCCTCATTGGTGGCGCGAGCTCTCTCAGCGGCACTCGCGCGGGATCCTTACGTGGCCGCGGGAAAGCTGCGTGTTTCGGAGCAGCAGCTTAACACTCGCCTGCGTGCATACTCCGAGGCGCTCGCCAATCGCGCAGGAGCTGGCAGTGCATGGCACCTTGGACGAACGCTGCTTCGCTTCGCTGGTCGGGTGGAGGGTGCCCCACCGGAGAGTGTAACGCAGGCATCCGACATTCTGACAGGCTACCTTACCGACGCGAACGAGGTTCTTCTCCAGCAATTTGGAGGGGCCGTGTTCACTGAACCGCCATCGCGGTAACGGGAACACAACCCGGCTAAAAACACAAAAGCAACACGGTTTCCCGTGTCGCGATTGGCGTTGCTGTCTTCACATGCCGAAGGGGGGACTCGAACCCCCACGGGCTTGCACCCACTGCGCCCTGAACGCAGCGCGTCTACCAGTTCCACCACTCCGGCGTAAGGGTCGAAACGTAAGCGTAGCGTGTGCATGCGTCAACGCGATTCGACGTTGCCGTGAAACGGCCTGATCTCTACTTTTCGCGGCATCGCCTGTTGAATGACGCCTCGCTGTCCCGGAGTGTGACGATGCAGTCCTCCGGCTAGTCTTTTTATCATGGACGATGCACAAGACAGACGCATCCGATCAGCACACGATTGCCCGGAACAAACGCGCACGCTTCGACTACCATATTATCGAGACGTGGGAGGCCGGCATCGTATTGTCCGGAACCGAAGTCAAGTCACTCCGGTTGGGCAAGGCAAACCTGGTGGATAGCTACGCTATCGTCACGAAAGGCGAGATATGGCTACTCAATCTGCACATTTCGCCGTACGAGCAGGGTAATCAGTTCAATCACGAGCCGACGCGTACGCGGAAGCTTCTTCTGCATCGGAAAGAGATCATACGCCTGATTGGTGCGGTAGAGCGGCAGGGACTGACACTGCTTCCGCTCGATCTGCATTTCAAAAGCGGTATTGCGAAAGTCACTCTGGCGCTGGGAAAGGGGAAAAAATTGCACGATAAGCGGGAAGATCAGAAGCGGAAGGATGATGAGCGTGACATGGCGCGAGTGCGCACGCGATGATCGCGGCCTTGCTACTGGCCGCGCAGGTCGCTGTCATTCAACCTGCCGTAATAACCGTGCGAGGACAAAACGGTGAGGCGAAGATCGCGGTGGCCGAGAAGTTGTCGGGTCCCGCAATTCGTTTGTCCGCGCTGTCCTCGGTAGTGCCTGTGGCCATAGATTCTCTTGGCGGAGGCCGATACCGTATCATGCTGGCCGGTATCGAGTTTTTTGTAGCGGATCAGGCGCCGTTCATGGAGGTGGGTGATCGGGTGGTGCCCCTGGCTACCGCTCCGTTTATCGATGGCGGCGATCTGTTTTTGCCACTGCAAGTACTAACCGAGCAACTTCCTCGTGCGGCTTCCGACCGTCTTAGCTACAATGTCGCGAAAGCCGAGTTGCTTGTGCTGACTGCGCCCGTGGCTGGTCCCACCGCGGCGCTGGCAGTACCGTCGCGCAGCAGGCCTGCATCTCCGCCTGCTCCATCTGCAAAACGCACAACCAGACATACCGGCAAAAGGCGGGTAGTGGTCGATGCCGGACACGGGGGCCCTGACAACGGCATGAGCGGGCCGTTGAGGGGTGGTAGCTTCCGCGTCTACGAAAAGCACATAACGCTGGCTGTGTCCAAGCGCCTCGCTGCGATATTGCGATCGCGTGGTGTTGATGTGGTCATGACGCGGACGACCGATACGCTCATTGCTCTGTCCGACCGCGGGCGCATTGCTAACCAGCGCAACGGCGATGTGTTCGTATCGATTCATGTCAACGCGGCGAACCAGCGTTGGCCGCGTCCAGAGGCTGCTCGCGGTTTTGAGACATACTTTCTCGCCGAAGCCAAGACCGAAGACGCGCGGAGGGTGGAACGGATGGAAAACGAATCCGTGCGATTCGAAACGGAGGTCACCGCCGCCAGGGACGATCCCCTGAGCTTCATCATGAACGACATGGCGCAGAATGAACACCTCAGAGAGTCGAGCGAGCTCGCCTCGATGATCCAGGCTAGCTTGGGTGCTATGCATCCCGGGCCTAATCGCGGTGTCAAGCAAGCTGGCTTTCGGGTTCTCGTTACCGCATTCATGCCGGCGGTGCTCGTAGAAATTGGATTCGGCACGAACATCGATGAAGCGCGCTTCCTCACGCAGCCGCAGCGCCAACATGAAATCGCGGTTGCAGTCGCGGAAGCTACCATGAGTTACCTCGAACACTACGAACGACGAGTGGGGCTAGCGGGGCGGTGAAGCGGACCGCTCCGCTCCTGGCGCTGACGCTGGTAGCCGGTTGCGCGTACTTCAATGGGATCTACAATGCCCGGCAAGCTGAGAAGCGAGGCGACAAGGAGTCAGAGCGTGGCCGCGAAGGAGCCGCCGCGGGTTTTTACAGCACCGCTGCGGCAAAGGCTGAGACGGTGCTGGTCCGACACTCGAAAAGTGGGTGGACCGATGATGCGCTGTATCTCGCAGGCCGCGGTTGGGCACTCAGTAATCAATGCGATCGTGCCGTGCCCCGGCTGGAGGCGTTCCTGGCCTTGCCTTCACGAAACGATGAACGCCGTGAACGCGCATCTCTGGCACTCGGGATCTGCAGGGTAAGATTGAGCCAGCACGGGCCGGCGCGCGAGCTCCTGGCCCCACTGCTTCGCTCACGCAATGGCAAAGTTGTTAACGACGCCGCGGTTTGGGCTGCCAGAGCCTCGATGGCACTCGGTGAAAATGACTCCGCGCTCGTATATCTGAGAGCTGCTTCTGCATCGGCGGCGGAGTGGGAACTGGCGACCGCGTACCTGGCGCAGCGGCGATTCGCCGCTGCGGAGTCGCTGCTCATAACGCGAGCGGCGCGGGGCGACTATCGGCCAGATGTTTTGAGGGCGATGTCGGAGCTCTGGGGCGCCGGCCGCACCGATGCCGTGCTTCAGCTCGCGGTCACTTATTCCAACTCACGTGCGCGGAGAGTGGAGAAGGCGCGGATACATCTGGCCGCGGGAGACCTGCTCATGGCCGCGGGGCAAGACTCGGCGGCGACCGCACACTTCGTCAACAGTCAGAGACTGGGTCGAGACTCCCTCCCCGCGCGAGAGGCTACAGCGCGACTAACACTGCTTTCACTCGCGTCTCTTGCTACTCTCCCTGATATCGAGGCGGCAGTAGCACGGTCCAGCGATGCCGCCAGCGGAACGGTGCTCCAGCGACGCCTCGAACAAAACCTTCTTTTCGTAAAGATTCTCGACACGCGAACAGACTACACTGGCTCGTCGCTTTTTCTTGCAGGTGAGGTAGCCCGAGACAGCCTGGGAGGCAGAGGCTACGCCCATGCTGCTTTCAAGCGCATCGTGGCTACCATTCCCAATGCGCCCGTCGCGCCAAAGGCACTTCTCGCGGCGGCTGCGCTTCGCCCCGATTCCGGTGAGGCGTACAATGCGCGCCTTCGTGAGCAGTATTCGGCGTCCCCGTACGCGCTCGAACTGGAGGGAAGGGACAACCCCATGTTGGGTGCCGTGAAGCCCGCTGAAACCCTGTTACAGCAAGCGTGGGCGACTGCACTCAAAGAGTTCACGGACAGCCTGGCCGCACGCCAGCGCGCGGCTAGCGCTCCTACCAACACGCAGGCTGCACCAGTGCCAGTACCGCCCCCTCCAGCATGAGCTCACGGCAGCGAAAGCTTAACAGCACTTCTGCGCTGGGCGCTCACATCGCTGGACTCGCATTTCAGAATCCGATAGTGCTCGCCGCTGGAACTGCGGGCTACGGTCGCGAGCTGGCCGGCGTTATGGACATTGATGCGGTCGGCGGAATAGTCACGAAGGCCGTGAGTCCGCTGCCTCGTGCGGGAGCACCCGCACCGCGCGTAGCCGAATTCGCTAACGGGATGATAAATGCGGTCGGGCTGGCGAATCCCGGCTTGCAAGAGGTGCGCACGGAGCACCTTCCCTGGCTCGCCAGCAACCTCCGCCACGCTATTCCAATCGTGAACGTGGTTGGATACACGGTGGCGGACTACGTTGAGGTCGTTTCCACGCTTTCGGATGCCCCGGGCGCAGGGGCGTTCGAGTTGAACGTAAGCTGTCCGAACGTAGAGCAGGGCGGCCTGGAGTTCGGCTCCGATCTGGAGGTGCTGGGAGAACTCGTGCGACGAGCCCGCGCGGCCACGCGTAAGCCGCTTTTCGTGAAGCTGTCGCCGGTCACACCCGACATCGTTTTGAGCGCGAAAACCGTGGTCGACGCCGGGGCTGATTGTCTCACTCTGGTTAACACGGTGCCGGGGCTGGTGATCGATGTAAAGGAGCGACGTTCCGTGTTGGGCTTCGGTGCTGGCGGCATCAGCGGGAACGCGATTCTACCGATCGGCGTTCTTGCCACGTGGAAGGTGCGCAACGCGGTCTCGGTACCCCTGCTCGGAGTAGGAGGCGTGTCGTCGGCGACAGATGCACTGCAGTACATGGTGGCAGGAGCTTCGCTCGTCGGCATAGGCACCGGCGCGCTACGTGATCCAGGACTTCCGCTGCGAATCGTCGCGGATCTGGAGCGTTGGTGCAAAGTGAATTGCACGGGCGCTCTGAGCGAAATCGTCGGCTCCCTGAAGATGCCAAGATGATCTCACGGCTCATCGTGGCGTTGGATGTAAATGCAGAACCCAAGGCTCTCGAGTTGGTAACTGCACTCGGAGTTGACTGCGACTTCTACAAGGTCGGCAGCGAGTTATTTACCGCCGTCGGACCATCGATCATTGAGAAACTGGCGGAGCGGGGCAAGAGCGTCTTTCTTGATCTCAAGTTTCACGACATTCCGGCAACGGTTCGAAGCGCTGCTCGGAGCGCGGCTGAGTCAGGTGCGAAGCTGATTACCGTGCATGCTTCAGGCGGACTCAACATGCTGGAGGCAGCCGTAGAGGGGGCCGGTTTCAGTTGTGGAGTTCTTGGGGTAACCATCCTGACATCGCTCGCATCTGAGCAGCTCGCCGAAACGTGGGGACGGCCTTTCGTCGACGTTTCAACGGAGGCGAAACGACTCGCTTCCATAGCCCGGTCAGCCGGTGCTCGCGGCGTCGTCTGCGCGGGAACCGAAGTGAGCACGATCCGCAACGCCTTTGGCGACGGGTTCGAGATACTTGTTCCGGGACTTCGCATGGCAGGAGGGGCAAGCCATGACCAGGTCCGCATAGTTACTCCGCGGGAAGCTGCCGACAGCGGTGCGACTTATCTGGTGCTCGGCCGCATCGTAACGAGCAGGCCGGATGTCACGGCCGCGCTAAGGGAAGTACGGGAATCGCTCCATCAGGAGCCACTAACCACTGACCGCTGAGACTGATACTGGCCACTGGCGCTGCCCCGGACTCATCTACGATGCGATTCTACAGGGGCGGGCCAGTGCCAGTGCTAGTTTCTGTAGCAGTGGCCAGTACCAGCCTCAGTCTCAGGGTCGGTGATCAGGGAACTGCCCCTCCTCCAGATCACGTAACTCTCTCCCTTGCGTGAACCTACATGCCCCGTTAACCTTTAAGGTCTTGACCCGAAAAGTTTACGATTTGCATGGAGAATCGCCGTGAAGGTCCGTAGTAGCGTCAAGCCGATTTGCGAGCATTGCAAGGTGATCAAACGCCAAGGCGTTGTTCGTATCATCTGCAAACGCAATCCCAAGCATAAGCAGCGGCAGGGCTGAAAAAATGGCACGTATTGCTGGCGTCGACCTGCCTCGTGAAAAGAAGGTAGAGATCGGGCTCACATACATCTACGGCATTGGGCGTGCCCTTGCACGGCGCATCGTAGAGGAGACCGGAATCAGTACCGATATACGCATTCGCGATTTACATGACGCGGATGTCAACAAGTTGCGCCAGGTAATCGAGCGCGACCACCGTGTCGAGGGCGCTTTGCGTACCGAGATTTCCATGAACATTAAGCGGCTGATGGATATCGGCTCGTACCGGGGCATTCGCCACCGCCGGGGTTTACCTGTGCGCGGTCAACGGACTCATACGAACGCGCGCACCAAGAAGGGCCCCCGTCGCGCGATAGCGGGCAAGAAGAAAGTAACCAAGTAGACGGATCTTATAATATTTATGGCGACAGCGAAGGCTGGCGGTGCGAAGAAGTCAAAACGTGTAGTGGATGCCGAGTGCGTCGCACACGTTAATGCGACGTTCAATAACACGATGGTCACCATCACCGACATTCGTGGGAACACGGTGTCCTGGTCGTCGTCCGGAAAGGCGGGCTTCAAGGGATCGAAGAAATCCACTCCGTTCGCCGCTACAGTGGCCGCGGAGCAGGCAGCTCGCGAAGCAATGACTCTCGGAGTAAAGAGAGTCCATGTGCGCGTGCAAGGTCCCGGCAGCGGCCGTGAATCCGCGATTCAGGCACTTGCGGCCGCAGGGCTGGTTGTGCGGTCCATCAAGGATGTGACGCCAATCCCGCACAACGGTTGCCGCCCTCCCAAGCGCAGGAGGGTCTGACAAATGGGTAGGTATACCGGTCCGAGCTGCCGCCAATGTCGCCGCGAAGGGACCAAGCTGTTTCTCAAGGGAACGAAGTGCTTCACCGAGAAGTGTCCCGTGGAGCGTCGTCCTTTTCCACCTGGTCAGCACGGACAGAATACAGGCCGGCGCCGGAAGGCATCGGAGTATTCGCGCCAGCTCAGGGAAAAGCAGAAGGTGAAGCGCATCTACGGGGTAAGCGAACAGCAATTCCGAAATACGTTCGAGCGGGTCAACAAGATGGCTGGAATAACCGGCCACAACTTGCTTGCGGCGCTCGAGAGCAGGCTGGATAACATTGTGTACCGGATGGGATTTGCCCCGAGCCGCAAGGCGGCCCGCCAGATTGTCCGTCACAGGCATGTCGAGATAAACGGCAAGGGTGTCGATGTGCCGAGCTATCTCGTGAAGCCCGGTGAAGAAGTGCGTGTCCGTCCCAAGTCACGGGAGCAGGCCGCAATCCTGACTGCCATGGATCAATCGTCTCGCGGCGCTCCCCTGTCATGGATCGCGGTGGATCGCGATACCTTCAGCGGTCGCATGTTGGAGCGTCCGGGCCGTCACGACATCCCGATCGCAGCCCAGGAGCAGCTGATCGTGGAGTTGTACTCCAAGTAGTACCCTAGTCAATAATTGCAATCGGTTCGGGACCCTAACTCCCGTACGGGCCCACCGCGCGTTAGGGGCGGGGTGGGGCGTTACCGGCTCAGTCCGGTAGGACCAGTGAGGATATATGGCATCACCAGTTGATCTGAGCGGGTTGGTTCGGCCGCAGCTCATCGAAGCCACAAAGCGCGATGATAATCCGAACGTAGCAGAGTTTCGCCTCCAGCCCCTGGAGCGCGGTTTTGGGCATACGCTGGGTAACGCAATGCGGCGGATGCTTCTTTCATCGCTGCGTGGATCTGCAGTTTGGGGATTTCGCATCGATGGAGTCCTGCATGAGCATCAGACGATCCCGGGCGTTGTCGAGGATGTCCATCAGATTATCGGAAACCTCAAGACGCTGACGCTAGCCATGGCACCGGATGTCGAGGAAGCGGTGCTCCGTATCAAGAAGACGGAATCCGGTCCTGTGATTGCTGGCGATATTGAGCTGAACGCATCGGTGGACGTGGTGGATTCTGCGCATCACCTTTTCACACTGCACGATGACCGGGAGCTCAATATCGAGCTGTACGTGAACAAGGGTCGCGGTTACGTAGAGTCGGATCAGCATCCCATGGACCGGAGTCTTCCAGTGGATCTAGTTCGGATCGACTCTATTTATAACCCGGTCCGCCGAGCGAATTTTACGGTCGCTGAAACTCGCGTCGGACAGCGGACGGACTACGACCGTTTAACGCTCACCGTGGAGACAAACGGCACTATCACGCCGGATGAGGCGGTTAGTTATGCCGCTGCTCTTACGCAGACGCACTTCCAGTATTTTGTAAGCTTCGGCTCTCAGGGAGCTGCCGGCTTGCCGTCCACCGGCGAGGGAGCGGCGGACGCGCAGCGGCTTTCCCAACTTTTCAAATCACCCATCGACGAACTGGGTCTCTCTGTCCGCTCGGTTAACTCGTTAAAAAACTCGGACGTTCGTACGCTTGGGGATCTGGTGAAGCAGACCGAAGGTCAGATGCTGCAAGTAAAGAATTTCGGGAAGAAATCCCTTCAGGAGATAGCGGACCTTTTGGGGAAACATGAATTAAACTTCGGCATGAAGTACGAAGAGGCCGCGGACGGTATACGCGTCCTTGACAAGGGAACACCGCCGAGCCGCGCCGCTGCTCTTGCGCCCGACGACGAGGAGTAAGGAACAGTGCGACACCGAAAAGCGGGTCGGCAGCTACGCCGAACGAGCGAACAAAAACTCGCGCTCATGCGAAGTCTGGCCATGGCTTTGATCGAGCACGGCGCAATTGAGACCACCGAGGCGAAAGCCAAGGAACTTCGCCCATTTGTTGAAAAGCTTATCACGCGGGCACGATCAGGAACTCTGCACGACCGCCGTCTGGTAGGTCGTCACGTGCCTCAGCGCGCTACTGCCGCAAAGCTCTTCGGGGAGATCGGCCCAAGCTTTGCCGCGCGCGCCGGTGGTTACACGCGCATCCTCAAGATTGGTCACCGGAAAGGTGACGGCGCGGAAATGGCACGCATCGAACTGATTCAGAGCTGATAATCATGGCTAACCGTAACTGTTACGTGTGCGGAAAGGGCGTAGCCTTCGGGAATAATGTCTCGCACGCCAACAATCGTACCCGTCGTGTATTCAAGCCGAATCTGCAGGTAGCGCGCATTCTGATTGAAGGAAAAGTTACCAAGATCAAGGTTTGCACACGTTGCCTCGCAGCCGGCAAGATTCAGCGCGCGCCAAGAGGAACGCAGGTCGCCTGATGCGGCTGCCGATCGTATTCGATTCAAAGAGGGAGCTGCTATCGCGCTCCCTCTTTTCGCATGTGTGCCGTCCATCGGAGCCGAACGGCCGTCAGGACCGCCACCGGCCGCGCCAGCCATGCCAACTGCACTGATCAGCGGAATTACTGGCCAGGACGGATCCTACCTGGCAGAGTTGCTGCTTGGAAAGGGTTATCGAGTCGTTGGGATAGTACGGCGCAGCTCAACTACCCCTTACGAGAGAATCAGTCATTTCGTGGACAGAATTGAGCTGGTCTCGGCCGATCTTCTTGACCAGCATTCCCTCCTGGAAGCAATGGCTGACTGCAAGCCCGACGAGGTCTACAATCTCGCCGCGCAAAGCTTTGTTCAGACATCGTGGAACCAGCCAGTGCTCACCGGAGAGTTTACGGCGCTAGGCGTCACGCGGATGCTCGAAGCCCTGAGGCGCGTCGCTCCGTCTGCACGCTTCTACCAGGCGAGTTCGAGCGAGCAGTTCGGCAAGGTCGTGGAAACGCCGCAGAACGAATCAACCCCTTTCTACCCCCGTAGTCCGTACGGTGTGGCGAAGTGCTACGGTCACTGGATAACGGTCAATTACCGGGAGAGCTACGGCCTTTACGCTGTTTCAGGCATCCTCTTCAATCACGAGAGCCCACGGCGTGGATTGGAGTTTGTGACGCGTAAAATCACCGATGGCGCGGCGCGAATCAAAGTCGGGAAGAGTCGCGAGCTGCGGTTGGGTAACCTGGATGCGAGGCGCGACTGGGGATTCGCGGGTGACTACGTCGACGCAATGTGGCGAATGCTGCAACAAGATTCCCCTGACGACTTCGTAATTGGAACCGGGACGACGCACTCCGTGCGGGAGTTGTGCGAAGTAGCATTTGCGAAAGTGGGTCTGGACTACCGAGATCACGTGGTTCAGGATCCCAAATTTTTTCGGCCGGCCGAGGTGGACATCCTGGTGGCCGATGCATCCAAGGCCGCCGACAGGCTTGGTTGGCACCCTCAACTTTCGTTCAGCGCATTGGTGGAGCTAATGGTTGAGAGTGATCTGACGCATCACAGCGAACGGAACTAGCGTGCAGGCTCTGGTGACTGGAGCCACGGGATTCGTGGGGCAGTGGTTGTGCAAGGAGTTGCTCGCGCAGGGCTGGCATGTATTCGGCACGACGCATGGTGATGGCCCCCTCGCGACGCTCACTAGGGACGAGTATCAGCGCATTGCTTGGTTGCCGTGCGACATCCGCGAATCCGCCGCAATCCTTGCGGCAATCGAAGCGAGTTTACCTGACGCGATATTCCATCTGGCCGGCGTTTCGTTCGTTCCAGCGGCGAAGGAAGAGCCTGC
>JACDCM010000178.1 GCA_013817545.1 Gemmatimonadaceae bacterium
ATCTCTTTCTGCTCGGCATCTTCCGTTTAGCGGGGAAACGTTCGCTCGCGAACATCACGACGTTCGATCTCGTTCTCACGCTCATTATCAGCGAATCCATCCAGCAGACGTTGACCGGCACCGACAGTTCGATGACCAACGCGTTGCTGCTTATCACGACCTTCGTCGGCCTCGACGTCATTTTGTCAGTCTTGAAGCATCGATCCAGCAGGATCGATCGACTGATTGACGGTGTTCCGCTCGTTCTGATTCGCGCCGGTGAGATGCTGCAGGAGCGCATGAACAAGGAGCGAGTGGACAAGCAGGAAATTCTGACAGCAGCTCGCTTGCAGCGCGGAGTGAAAAGTCTCGGTGACGTCGATTGCGCCGTTCTCGAAAACGGTGGGCAAATCAGCATCGTCGCGAAGGAGGGCTCGGCGCGGTGACCTCATGACGGCGAAACGGTTGCCAGTTCCACCTTCGTCCGTTATACCAACAACGGTCAACGACGTTACCCTGACTATCGGCGGCAAGAACGTACGCCTGACGAATCTTCACAAGCCATTCTGGCCGGAGCTTGGAGTTACGAAGGGAGATCTCCTCCGATTTTACGCCGATGTTTCGCCGGCGCTTCTGCCGCACCTGCACGGGCGCGCAATGGTCATGAAGCGCTACCCGCACGGCGCCGCGGGCGAATTCTTTTTCATGAAGAGGGCTCCATCACCGCGGCCGGAGTGGATCGAGCTCTGCTCTATCGAGCACTCGTCGGGAGACGTCATCGACTTCCCAATGGTGCAGGACCTGGCATCTCTTCTATGGGTCGTGAACCTCGGCTGCATCGATTTGAACCAGTGGTACGCGCAGTGCGACGACGTCGACCGGCCTGACTACGTACACTTCGATCTGGACCCCGTACCGGGCGCCTCATTTGACCGAGTGCTCGAAGTAGCGCTCATCGTGCACGAGTCGCTGACGGCGCTGGGGATGCCCAACTTCGCCAAGACAACGGGATCAAAGGGCATTCACGTTTATGTGCCGATCGTGCGAGGCCCCACTCAAAAAAAGGTCTGGACTTTCGCGAAGAGTCTGGCTTTCACCATTGCCGCCCAATATCCAAAGACTGTAACGGCGGAGTACAGGATCGCGAAACGGCCCAAGGGACGAGTGCTGGTAGACTACAACCAGAATGCGTGGGGTCGTACCCTGGCGTCGATCTACTCGGTTCGGCCCAAATCGGAACCCACGGTATCCACCCCTGTGTCATGGGAAGAGATACAGCGCGGACTCAGGATCGAGGATTTCCACCTGCGCAATGTCCCAGCGCGCGTGCTCGAGCTGGGCGACCTCTGGAAACCGATGCTTGCAAAGCGCGGACGCTTTCGTTTGGAGAAATTCCTGTAACGCGCCCGCTTCCGAACAGGTTCTGCCATCAACCGCGCTTAAGACCATCACCGGTCCCGCCTGGCTGGGAGTCGCTATTCGCCCACGACCTCCCCCTCCCAGGTTCGTAAAGCGTAGGGCGATCACTGCCCCTTATTGCACGGTCACATGCTTCACCCTTGATTTCACTTGGCCCGCAGTATCCGTGACTTTGAGCAAAACTCTATACGTGCCCGCTGCGGAATACGTATGCGTCACTACTGCGCCCTCCGCACCTGAATCGTCCCCAAACCTCCACACATACCGGGTGATCCCCACGTCATCCGTCGACGTGCGTGCATCGAAAGTGCAGGTGCGCCCTGTGCACGTATGGGTGAATCGCGGTACGGGAGGTTGGTCAGTGGTCGCCGCCGCGTACGACAACCGGTATATGGTGCCGCTCTGGTCGTCCGAGATGAACATGCCGCCCTGTGCGTCCACCGCAATGTCTACGGGGCGACCCCAACTTGAATTACCCGAAAGCCACCCGGAAACGAGATCGATCTGGTTTCCCGGCAGGTGGCTGACGTCATCCCAGGGAAAGTGAATCACTTTGTATCCGGTTTTCACCGTGCGGTTCCAGGAGCCATGCAATCCTATGACGGCGCCGGAGCGATACGCGCTCGGGAAGTTCGTTCCATGCAGGAAGGTTAGTCCGAGCGGTGCCGAGTGAGCTTGAATCCCCTTGGTGATTCGATCCATCGCGGCACAGTTGACGGTCCCTGCGGCATTGAACTGATAATCCAGATCGAACGGCATGTTGTCGTAGCCGCTCTGCGAATCGGGGTTCGGATTGCAGAACGGCCAGCCGTAGTCGCCCCCATCGCGAACGCGGGTAAACTCTTCCGGCGGATGATTGTCGACATAAGACGGTACAACCTTGCCATAATTGCCGCTGCCGTCGTTGAACGGGTACGCGATGTTGTCGCGATTGTTCACCGCGACCCAGAGATCATTCGTGCCCGGACCGAATGCGAGCCCTTCAGCGTTGCGAATACCGCGCGCAAAGAGGCGCCCCCCGGTTCCATCAGCATTGTACTTGTAGATCGCGCCTCTTACCGGGTTGCTCTGAGTGTCTGAAGTGCATGCGTTACAAGTCGATGCTATTGACACGTACAGCGCATTATTGGCATCCAGAGCCAGATTCTTGAGCTCGTGCCCATAGCTGCCGTTCAGCTCCGGAGAGCTCGCATCTGGAAGCCCCGTGACAACGTCCTGCCGGGCACCTGCGGTAAGCGAAGCCGGATTGTAAACGTATCGGCTTATTCGATGGCTCTCCCCAACGTATATGTACGTCGTTGCTCCGATGGTGTGAAATACAATGTCGTGTGGTTTGCGAAGTCCGGTGGCGAAACTGCTGATGAGGGGATCGCCACCCGCGGCAGGCCGAACAAGAAGAATCTTGCCTGTGCTGGGCTGTGATACGAGGAGGTTTCCATTCGGCATCACGGCAAGAAACCGCGGCTTCGAAATTCTCGTGTAAACAGCGATAGAGAAGTTGGGTGGCACTGTTAGAGAACGAGTAACATGGAATGGAGACGTTCTCATGCTCGCGGGCACTTGCACCGTGGCAGCTACAGAAGCCGCTGGAGGTGACGCGACCACCGCCGAAGGGATTGCCAGGGAGATCTCGTCTGTCGGGCGGACAGGTGCTTCGGAACAGGCAGCCAGCACCAGCAAGGTGCCGCAGATTTGAATAGTCATGCGGGAGAACAACTTTTTACTCCAGTGTGTGGGTCGGTACCTTCTCTGCACTCCTCATTCCAGACTGACCCAATATGTCGTATTGACGAGTGCTGCTCGGTCCATCCCCCAACTTGTGCCTTGTTCGTCGTACATACTGGGGCGGGTGGATTCGAACCACCGGTCTTCGGATTAACAGTCCGGCGCTTTGCCAGCTAAGCTACGCCCCATTTTTGGTGAGTCTTTGGTTAGTATGTGCGGCAACGAGTGCGGTGCCCGGTGTTCGGTGCCCGGTGCCCGGGTGTAGCACGGTCGAGCTCCCTTGTGCCGCCACTTCCAACTGCCCTTCACCAGGCGATCCCGTAATCCTCCCCGTGGTTACTCGAGCCTCCCCAGAACGTACCGTGCTTTCGATCGAACCAGATTGCGTTTATGGGACCCGAGGTTAGCCGCGCGAACTCCAGAGTGTACCCCATTTTCTGAAGTTCCGTCCGCACGCTGTCTGCTGTCGACATCGCCAGGAGCATTCGGCCCGGCCGTGATTCATGCTCCCCGAACGTAGACCGCATCTGGAAGCTATTCATGTTCGGCGCTTCCACGGCTTGCTGCACCGTCATTCCGAACTCAACGAAATTCAGGAAAAACTGCAGGAGATTCTGATCCTGGGAGTCACCGCCTTGCACCGCGAACGCCAGGAATGGTAGTCCATCCTTCAGCGCAAGCGTCGGCGTCAATGTCACACGCGGACGTTTTCCAGGTTGAATGACATTGTACGGTCCGTCCCGTGCGTCGGTGACGAAGCTCTGCGCGCGTTGACTTAGACCCACACCCGTCCGTCCGGCAATAACCGCCGGCACCCACCCGCCGCTCGGCGTCACAGATACCACCCATCCCTCCTCGTCGGCGGCCTCGATCGTAGTCGTGCCACCGTAAAACGAGCGCGTGAACACGTCGCCTTCCACCGGCCTACTCGCTGAATTTTCCGTCGGTCTATCCTGCTGCCCACTGCGCTTGAGAGTGTCGGGCGCGGGAACCACCGTCCACTCGGCGAGGAGCTTCTTGAAAGGGTTGACTCCGCCCTGGTGCGCGTAGGGATCCCCGGGTTTTACGTTCGGATCGTTCTTCGTCCAGTCGATCTGCGCAAAGCGATGCTTTGCGTATTCCTTCGATAGCAATCCCTTGATCGGCTCCTCCGGCGGAAAATACGGATCTCCATAGTAAAAATCGCGGTCAGCGAATGCGAGGTTCATCGCCTGATACAGGGTGTGGATGTACTTCGGAGTATTGAAGCCCATCGCCTTTACGTCAGCGTTCTCCAGAATGTTCAGCGCCTGAAGCAGCGCCGGCCCCTGCTGCCAGAAGGGAAGCTTGTATACCGCTATTCCCTTGTAGGTGGTGCTTACCGGCTCCTCTATGCGGACTTTCCAGCTGGCGAGATCGCGCATCGTGATGAGGCCGCCGTCTTCCTTGAGCCCACGAACCAGCTCCTCCGCAATGTCTCCCTTGTAAAAGCGATCATAGGCAGCGTAGATCGCCTCCTTGCGGCTCTTTCCGGCCGCAAGAGCTTCTCGCTCACTTTCGACAAGCTTGCGAAGCGTTACTGCGAGATCTTTCTGCACGAAAACTTCTCCGGCGTACGGCGCCTCGCGCGCCTCCCCGATGTGCGGGAAGAATACTGCCGGCGAATATTTCCACTGTTTGATCTCAGCCTTCTGACTTTCTATCGAGTTCGCGGTTTGTGCTTCTATCGGATAGCCGTCCGCCATCTGGATGGCGGGGGCGAGCACCTCTGCCAGTGACAAACGGCCGTACTCGGCAAGCATCGTCGTCAGTCCGCCGGGTGTGCCAGGCGTTATCGCCGCGAGAGGCCCGTACTCCGGGGGATATCGATATCCCTTTGCGCGATAGAAATCCGCGGTTGCACCCGTCGGTGCGACGCCGAGCGCGTTGATACCAATGACCTTTTTGAGCTGCGGATGGTAAATGAGCGCCTGCGTCTCGCCGCCCCATGACAGCACGTCCCACATGGTCGCGGTGGCTGCGAGCATCGCGCACGCGGCGTCGACTGCATTGCCTCCTTTCTGGAACATCATCGCGCCGGCGGTCGCGCCGAGCGGCTTGCCAGTGATGGCAATCCAGTGCTTGGCGTGAAGCGGAGGCTTGGCGGTGCGCTGGGCGGTCACTGGAGAGGCGAGAGAGGTGGTCGCCATTAATGCGATCGCGAGGTGGCTTCGGAAAGTCCAATGCATACGTCAATTCCGTCAGAGATAGGTGCCAATCTGGCCATTTGGCAAGCCGATTGGAAGGCAACTCCTACGAGCAGTCGATACCTTGACGTTCGACAACAGGACATTTATTGTATTCTTGTCGAACATCTAGGTATACGACCGGAGAATACATGACCGACCGCACGGACCTGCTACAGGGCACCTTGGATCTTCTTGTCCTCAAGACTCTGATGCTTGGCCCCCTGCACGGTTGGGGGATCAACAAACGAATCCAGCAACTTTCGAAAGACGCTCTCGAGGTGAATCAGGGTTCCCTTTATCCTGCATTGTACCGTCTCGAGCAACGCGGCTGGATCGACAGCAGATGGGGCATCTCATCGGAAGGCCGGCGGGCAAAGTTCTACAGTCTCACTGCCACCGGCCGGAAACAGTTTGGCGAAGAGCACGCTCAGTGGCGGCGTTTTTCGGTCGCGATTGAGCACGTATTGCAGGCTTCCTGAAAGAGGCACAGGCATGATAGAGGTCGTAGGGAACATTGCGCGCCGCGTGCTGGCGCTTCTGCAGCGAACTCGACTCGAGCGGGATATGAACGACGAGATGCGCTTCCACATGGAAATGCAGGCGCGCGAGCTTGGGACCCAAGGCTTCTCACACATACAGGCAAATCGCGAAGCACGTCTGCGGTTTGGAGGCATTGAGCGGTACAAGGAGGAAGGCCGGGACGCACGCGGATCGCGGTGGCTCGAAGACGCGGGACGCGACATGCGTTACGGTTGGCGCGCTCTCCTGCGAAGCCCCGGATTTGCTATCGTCGCCGTTTTGACTCTCGCTCTCGGCATCGGCGCTACAACGACGATCTTCAGCGCCGTGAACGGTGTTCTCATGCGTCCCCTCCCTTACGAGGATCCTGGTCAGCTCGTGCGTTTGCTCAGCCACTTGTCCACTACCGGTTTCGGACCAGTCGCCTACCTCGATGTGCTGGACTATCGGTCACAGAGCACTCTACTGGAAGATGCTGCCGCATACGACGAGTGGACCGCGGCGCTGACCGAAGGCGACGCCCCGGAACGAGTAGACGGTGCTTCAGTCACTAGCTCGTTCTTTCGCGTGCTCGGTGTGCACCCGTGGCTCGGCCGGTATTTCCGCCCTGCAGAGGACAGCATCGGACACGACCCGGCGGTGGTGCTTAGCCACGGTTTGTGGACGCGGCGGTTTGGAGGGGATCGCGACATTGTGGGACGTGAAATTCCCATTAATGGAACGCAGTATTTGGTTGTCGGGGTGACGCCCCCGGACTTCGAGGATCCGTCGCTCACCGATGCCGGAAGCCAGCCTCCACAGCTGTGGAGAGTGACGCCTCCCTACTTCAATGCGAAGGATTCCGATCGCAGCTCCAAGTCCTTCGCGGCAGTGGCAAGGCTTCGAAAAGGGGTGGCTGTAAGTGCCGCGCGCACGGAGCTTTCCGGCATAGCTGCCCGGCTCGCGCTTCAGTATCCCGAAGCCAACGCGGGACGAGGCGTGCGCGTCGTGACCCTCAAGGAACAGATCACCGCGCCTGTTCGGGGGTCACTTCTACTCCTGCTCGCCGCAACGGGCCTACTCGTCTTGATCGCGTGCGTCAACATCGCCAATCTCATGCTGGCGCGCGCCATTGGCCGTTCGCGCGAGATGGCGCTCCGAACAGCATTGGGAGCAGGCCGGGGCCGTCTTGCGCGTCAGCTCCTTGCCGAGTCACTGCTGTTGGCCGCGATAGGGGGAGCCGTCGGCATTCTCCTGGCGCACTGGTCGTCTGCGGCAATTGTGGCTTTCGCGGGCGAGTCTCTCGCCCGTTCGTCTCAAATCCGAATCGATGGCCGGGTATTGGGATTTGCACTATTAGCCACTCTCATCACGGGACTCGGCTTCGGCCTCTTACCCGCGATGCAGACTTCTCTGACCAATGCACACGCCGCTCTGAAAGAAGGTTCGCGTGGCTCAGCAGGACGTGCTGCCAATCGCTTTCGGAACGTGCTTGTCGCGGCGCAGGTCGCCATATCTGTCGTGCTGCTTGCATCGGCAGGCCTGCTTCTCCGCAGCTTATGGTCGCTCGAGAACGTCGATCCAGGTTTCCGTGCGGCTGGAGTGTTAACGCTCCAGGTAGATCCTGTGGGAGCGAAGTATGCCTCCGACACAGTTCTGGAGCAGCTGTACTCGCGAGCGTTCGAACAGCTGAGCGTGCTGCCCGGAGTTCAAACCGTCGGCACGGTAGACATTCTTCCAATGAGCGGCGGCTTCAACGGTATGGGAGTCCTTTTTCTGGATCGCCCGGCCCCCAAGCCAGCCGAGGAGCCTTCAGTGGAGACGCGAGCCGTATCGCCGAATCTCTTCACTGCACTGGGTATTCCCGTCCGAAAAGGACGCGCGTTTTCGCAAGACGATCGCTTCGGCGCGCCAAACGTCGCCGTTGTGGATGATGCGATGGCTCGCCGTTTCTGGCCGGGCCAGAGTCCGATTGGAAAGCGCATCGCGGTATTCGATCGCACGGAATGGGAAGTCGTCGGCGTCGTCGGCTCAGTTCGGCAGTTCACGCTGGATCAGTCACCGGCCGCGACTCTTTATTTGCCACGCCTCCAGGTGCAGAAATTTATCGGCGGCAGTGCGATCGTTGTGCTGCGAACTGCTGGAGACCCCGAGTCGCTGGCATCATCCGCGCGCTCCGCGCTCAGGACGGTGGATCCCGATGTAGCTGTAAGTTCCGTCCAGCCAATCGATCGGGTCGTTGGCGCCACACTACTTTCACAACGGTTGCGCACCGCTCTTCTCTCCGTCTTCGCGGCAATCGCGCTTGTGATTGGCGTGGTTGGGATCTACGGTGTGGTTGCTTATGGAGTGAGCCGTCGCATGACAGAATTCGGAATCCGGATTGCGCTCGGTGCGCAGCGTAATCAGATCGTGCGCATGGTGAT
>JACDCM010000553.1 GCA_013817545.1 Gemmatimonadaceae bacterium
CAGCACACAGAAGCGACAGACCCCGCGCGAGCTAGGCTACCGGATTCCCGCCGAGTGGCATCCGCACGCCGCTACCTGGCTCGGCTGGCCGCACCATCGTCCGGACTGGCCAGATAAGTTCGAGCCAATCCCGTGGGTGTACGCGGAGATCGTAAGGGTATTGCACAAGCACGAGGCCGTGGAAATCCTGTGTCATACGGAGGAAGTCCGCGACGATGCAATACGGTCCTGCCGGGCGCACGGAGTGGATGTCTCCCGTTGCGGGTTTCATCTCGTGCCCAGCGACAGGGTGTGGGTGCGCGACTCCGGGCCAACCGGTGTGCACCGCGAGGATGGTAGCGTTGAGCTGATCGGGTGGCGCTTCAACGCATGGTCGAAATACGAGAATTACATTCTCGATGACCGCATCTCCTCAACAGTCGCGCACCTCGCTGGCCTGCCACTCGTGAAAGCGATGCGGCCGGACGGCGCCGGGGGCCTTGTACTCGAAGGGGGTGGCATCGAGACGGACGGCGCGGGAACGATGTTGGTCACCGAGGAGTGGCTTCTTTCTGATGTTCAGATTCGAAACCCAGGATTGGATCGCGCAGATTACGAGCGCGTGTTCGCTGAATACCTGGGAATTCGACGAACGATCTGGTTGGGAGAAGGATGCGTAGGGGACGACACGCACGGTCACGTCGACGACATCGCGCGCTTTACCGACCCCAATACGGTCGTGCTAGCCTACGAAACCGACCCGCTTGACGAAAATCACAGACGATCGGTGGACAATCAGCGCCGACTCGAAGCTGCTTCGCGTCACTTTGCGGAAGGGCTTCGCATTGTGAAGATTCCCTTCCCGCGCGCGGTCATGATGCGGGGGGAGCGACTTCCTGCCAGTTACGCCAACTTTTACATCGCCAACGGCGTGGTGATTGTCCCGACGTTCAACGACCCCGAAGATCGTGTAGCGCTCGGTATCCTGGCCGAGTTGTTCCCCGGTCGCGAGGTAGTTGGCATTCACGCGGTCGATCTCGTGTGGGGACTTGGAACTCTGCACTGCTTGACTCAGCAGCAACCGGCACGGTTGGGATGAGTCGGAACCGTATGACATCGATCTAAACGGCGGATGCGCATGGCCGCTCTCGAGGCAGGCATCTCTCGGAGGGATGGCTACCGCCGTAAAGCTACCGCCATCATTGCGATCGTTGCGCCGCCGACAGAGGAAGTGCGCCGAGCCAAGGCAAGGGAGGCGGATACCGAGCGATAGTCGATACCCGTGCCGCCCGCGTACTGGATCCCATCGGTCACCACGGCGACGCCGGCGCGAAGCGGGAACCCCGGGACTGCGCGGTACTCGAGGCCTGCTCCGGCGTGAGTGCGCGGCGCGATCTCGAGGCCATCGCCGATGTCCCGTCGTAGATCCGCCGCAACCACTACGCCCCGGCGCGGGCGGAAGGCGACACCAGCGCTCAGTGTGCGACGCCAAGTCAGTTCGCGAAGCCGCGCGCGCAAATGTGCGGGAGCATTGACGAACGACCGCGCGTCGAAATCCGCTATGGCGCTGTCACGTGTGAAGCGAGCAGTGCCGGGCCGGAAAATGAACTCCTCAGCGTCCCACCGAAACGTGTTTACAATGTTACGAACTGTGGCAGCGGCCGCCCATTTTGCGGAGTTCCATCCGGCGCCGATGTCCACGCCTAATCCATCTCCCTTGTGCTCCGGCGTATCGAAGATCGTGTCGGACGCGATAACCGGAAAGTCGATGCCGAGCTCCAACGGCGTGCGAGTGAGAAGACTGCCGCGATCTTCACCGACTATGAGTGCGTGCCCCACCGTGTACTTTATTGTCGCTCCAACGGCGATTGAATGCCCAAGCAGGGCGAGCCGTGGGGCTACTGGATGAGCATAGCTCAGCGCCAGAGTCGACGAGACCGCGACGTCGTACCGCGCACCTGCGAAATTCAGACGCCCTTCACTCGCTGGATCGCCAAAGCGCTCGAGAATCGCCGGGTCAGGCGCGATTCGTTGAATGGATCGCCCGAGAGACGCGAACTGAATGGCGAATCGCCCGCGGCTCACCGCCACACCGGTACCTTCGAACCCCGACGTTCCGCGTTCGCTCACCTCGCCTGTGATGCGGCCGACATAGCCGCGATTGAACTCCACGGGAACGATGGTGTCCAGGTACGCGGCAACGACACCCAGCGTCACTCGGTGCAGACCCAAAATGGCGCGCCCTGCAAGCACCCTCACCTCAAGCCTGGGCGATCCCCGCAACGCAAGGCCAGCGGCGTTCCATGCAGGCGCATCGGCTCCGGACGCAAGCGCAGAATAATTGTCAGCCAGCCCGAGGGCTGACGCGCTCGCGCTGGTGAGTTGGGCACTCGCCTCGCCCCAGGCAATCGTGCACAGAAACAAAGTGATCTTGAG
>JACDCM010000179.1 GCA_013817545.1 Gemmatimonadaceae bacterium
TCAGGGGGGCGTTAAGGGGGGCGATGGTGTCTTGCTTCACCAGCAGATTGCTTCGGACACTACGTGTCCTCGCAATGGCAGGAGGTGCGCTATTGCGTAGTCATTGCGAGCCGCGCAGCGGCGAAGCAATCTGCTTGTCCATCCTCAAGCCGCGCAGCATAAGTTGGCTACCCACTTCGAGGTCATACGCCTGAATACACCCATGCCGACCGACACCACCGAAGTACCGCGCCGCCGACTCGGTGTCCTTCTATGGCTAGCCGGTATGCTCGGCGTGGTCTTTATCACGTTCACGGCGCTGCCCCAAATGATGCGTGGAGTCACCCTTCCCGCACCGCTTTGGGTGATATCACTAGCAAGCCTCGCACAAAGCGCGCTGCTCGTTGCTCTCGCAGTATGGGCGGGCGTTGCGCTCGCGCCGAAGGTTGGTCTCCGCGCGCCTGCGTTTGAAGCCGCCGCAACAGCCCGCCCATTCGCGCCGGCGCTCGCATTGCAGCTTCGGCCCGGCCTCCTGGCTGGCGTCCTTGCCGGCCTGATTCTCTTCGCGGTCAGCCGTTACGCCCCCGCAGCCATACTGGAGATACAGGAGCGGCTCAACCTCCCGCTCTTCGCACGCGTGCTGTACGGCGGCATTACTGAAGAGCTTCTGCTGCGCTGGGGACTCATGACGGCGATGGTCTGGCTGGCGTGGCGATTCCTTCAGCATCGCATGGGTGCCCCACGGGCAACCTACATCTGGCTCGCGATCGTCGCGAGCGCGCTGCTATTCGGTGCGGGGCATTTACCGGCCGCGGCCATTCTGGTCGGAGAGCTGACGGGCGCCGTTGTGCTATTCGTCGTCGGCGTCAATACGGCTTTCGGCGTTCTATTCGGATACCTGTTCTGGCGCTACGGTGTGGAAGCGGCGATGATCGCGCACGGCACTGCGCACGCAATGAATTACATCCTCAATCTGATCTGAGGCGGCGGTTATCACCCGCGTGCAGTCACTTACCAACCGCCATCACCACGACATCGAAAGTCGCATCCAGAACTCACCTTGTACTCGCCCAGGTCAAGCACCGCCTCCTTACTCCGGATCCGGCCCGTGAACCGAGGAACACGGTCTTCACCTCCAGAACCAGGTCGTCCGGCGATAGCGTGAATATCTCGTCCTTCCCACCCACAAGGATCTGGTTCGTAAGAATCTTGTTCTCGGTATCAATCGAGAACGTGAATCCGGAAAATCCCTTTTCCATGTGCAGAGACCCCCAGGCGCCCTCAGGTATCCCAGGAACGTAGCGCTCGTTCGCCCCGATGCTCGTGTACTCGGCGAAGGTCTTCTCGTTGGCCGCCTTGTCGGACAGCAGCACGCTCACAAACCGCCCCGTCCCGCCCGGGTAGGAGACGGCCGACCCGGACTTGAGCGTGACTTGTGTCTTGTTCACCGTGAGCGTTCCGGTCACCGACGCGGGCTTTGGGGTGCGAGGCTGGTGGCGGCCAACAGGGCAAGGCAGACTGCGCGCATTCGATGAGCTCGAGGCGGAGGCAAAGTTCTGTTCCTCATCATGAGATCACGGCTGCTTCTTTCGCGGATCATCGCCGGCGTTCACGTACGTGATCCCCCACGGTCCTTGTCCGTGCAGCTGCACTACCGTCTCCCCCGTCGACCAGGCGTAATGCGGCGTCTTCGTTGGCATGAACGAGAAGCTGCCCGCCGTGAGTGCACGCCCCATGCTTGCGTCGAACTGCTCACCCATGCCGAGATGGAACGTCCCCGATATAACGGTTACGTGCTCCACTCCCGGATGCCAGTGTGGCGGTATCCGATATTTGTCGGGTAGCATGATGCGCATCGTGAATGGTCCAGGCTCGGCGGGATTCCCCTCGATAGCGGCAACCTTGGCGCCCGGCGGCAATGATGACGGGCTAGGCATCCACTTGAGCTCATTCGGCGCCACCATGCCGTGTGCCGTTGAACTGGTGGGTACTGCGGCAGGCGCCGCTGCCATGGGTGGCTGCATTGGCAGGTCGGTGTTGAACATGTCAGCCGCAACCTTCCACTGGCCAGCGACCTTCTTCCAAAGCGTGATGTACTTTCCGTTGTCGTTTATGCGACCACCGGGAGTGTCCATCGACAGCCGGTACGTGCCAATGTCGTGCGCCACGTCGCCGGCGGCGGCCACCGTGATTTGTGTGGGCTCGAACGTGAGCGAGAGGTTGTTTTCTTTTCGCATCATGTCGGTGTAGGCGGCGGTGAGGCCGGCCTTTTCTTTGCCTGGCGGCGCGTTCGGAGCCATGACCATCCCGTCGTTCGCATACATGTCGACAACCGCGCTTACGTCTCCCGCGGCAAACGCGCGCACCCAGCGCTTGTCGAGCTCCCGAATGGCATCCTCCTCGCTGCGCGCGTCAACGCGTGGTGTCGTCGCGCATGCCGGCGCGAGCGCAAGTAGGAGCAGGACCGCGGATCCACAGAATCGGCGAGACATACCCACCTCCTGGTATAAACGTAGCGTGCTTGAACGGGCCAACCCGCTGATACGCTAGAGGTCTATGTGCAACTGTCAAGATGCCAGGTGGTAGAGGGCGAGCGCTGGCATGAACCAACGTGTTCGTGCACTTCGGGAGGGCACTTGGGACGCATGCGACAACTCGCCTGAGCAAAACGGGGAGAGCAAGTCGCTTTCCCCGTAAACCCCAGCTACCAGTTGCCGCTCCTCTGGGCATCGTAATGTTTGGCCCGCGACTGCAGGCTATCGCCGCCGAACGAATTCGCTCGGCCTCGGCGCCAGGTCCTCAGTCGGGGGATCGAAGGCGAAGCCCAACACCGGACAGTTGACCACGAAGTTCGCCGAGCTGACGAAGGCGCCTCCGGGGTTCGTTAAGTGCCCCGCGACCGCCAGCTGCCGGATCAGATTCGCGTCCGGCTGCGCGTGGTTCTCGCCGCGCGCCACCACGTCCGCGGTCCACTCGATAACTGCAAGGTCCCACATCGGCGAGTACAGGCGCCGGAGGCGGTTGTCCCGAAGCGTCGGGAATGCGCCGAGCACGTTGTGCGCGTCGCCGCCGCGAGCCAGCGACCGCAGCAGGTCCAGGCGCTGGAGGCTGAGGTTCCCCGGAGGGTTGTCGAGGATGACGTGCGCCAGCCCCTGCGCCGGCGGGCTCACGGCGCCCCGCATTCCGTTAGCGATCGTGAAGATGGCGGCGCGCGCCCCCATCTCGTTCTCGTCGTCGTTCGCAAAAGGCAATGTGCCGAGCACGGGGACGAACGTGCCGCGCTCCAGTGTGGCCGAGAGCGCCCCCGATGACCCGAATGTGAAGTAGAAGATGTCCTTGCCGTGCGAGAAGGCGCGGACGAACTGCATATCCACTGTCATGGCGACGGTGTCGATCGCCATCACTCGGTCGAGCGTATTCGTGTGCGCTTCGCTGACATCGAACGGACCGTTACCGACCGCAACGATCGGCGCGTTAAAGATGACAGCGCCGGTGCCGACGCGGACGAGGTCGCTATACCCGGGGCCGGCGACGGAGCCCGGCAGAGCCATGATCGGCGGGAATCCCGTCGGGCCGGGGACGACGACGCGCATCGGCGTGAAGTCGACTGTGCCCGCGAACTGAACGTCGGCTCTGCCCAGGACCGGGTCGGTGGATTGCACCGTCTGCACGCAGGCAGGGCAGCCGTTCGCAGAATTGGCCAACCTTGGCGCGAAGTTGAGCCCGAGGGTGGCCGCCATGATGGAGTCGGAGGCGTCCATGCGCACGAACCAGACGCGCGCTCCCTGGTACGTGCCCCTGAACAGGGGAACTCTGGCGACGTTGATCTCCAGGTCGACGTTCGTGACGCTCGTCATCGTCAGCTTGCTCCGCTCGAGCTGACCCGCCAGTGGCACCCCGTCCGGGAACTTTTGGGGGCTGCCGAAGCGGTCGTCCGGCCCGTTGGGATCGTTGTCCGAGCAGGCTAGAAGTGAGAGCGCCGCGAGCGCGCCGATGGCAATATGTCTTCTCATGAATGATTCTCCGAAGGGAAGTGCGAT
Source organism: Gemmatimonadaceae bacterium (assembly GCA_013817545.1). Classification (GTDB taxonomy): domain Bacteria; phylum Gemmatimonadota; class Gemmatimonadetes; order Gemmatimonadales; family Gemmatimonadaceae; genus JACMME01. The sequence continues at coordinate 4,020 of JACDCM010000179.1, forward strand.
CGTGAGCCTTACCGCGGAGACTTTCGCAAGGGGGAGACCCGTTGTCCGAAATTCGGGCGGCGAGGCACAACTCTCGTCGACTCTTGGAGTTCAGGTATTCAGCTCGGGGGGACGACAGGTTCAGGGACTGTTCCTGTGAACACTTGCCGGTCAGAAGGAACGTTCCGTCGAAACAGAGCGATGCCGGCGATGCCTGAAGGCCGTGTCGCAATGCTGAACACGCTGCTGTCAGAGATCGAGGACGAGCCTCAAGCCCACCTCCAGCGCCTCCATGGTTCGAGACCGCAACTGTCCGCGGCGTTCAACGAGAAAACTTCTATCCAAAGTGATAAGCTGCGACACGTTGGCGACGGAGTTTTTGGGAAGACCCGCCTCGCGCGCTGCTACGCGCACGTTGCCAGGCGCATCCGCAAGCGCGAGATTCGAAGTAAGAACGACCGCCACGACCGTGCGGATGCGACTTTCGTTGAATGCGTCCGCCTGAATGATTACCACCGGTCTCCGAAATCCGGGCTCAGATGCCACAGGGTCCGGCAGCGCCGCCCACCATACCTGGCCGCGCCGGATTACCAGGTATCCTCGCGGGGTAGAGAGCGATCCTGAAGCGCCGCCAGGACGCGATCCGGGAAGGATTTAGTACTGTCCGCATAGACGGCGTCGAGACGCGCCGTGATGGACGCATCCTCATGCTCAGCGATGAATTCCGCCAGTGCGGTTGCGTAAAGCTGGCTGCGCGAGATGCCGAGTCGCGTGGCCATGGCTTCGGCTGACTCGAATAGGGAATCCGGTAAGGAGATAGCGGTCTTCATGCTTCAGTATAACCGTGGTTATACTTGGGGTCAAGTTTCGCATCGAATCTTGAGTTTGACAGACCGCCGCTATTTGGAATGTTCCTGTGAACGCGCGCTGGGAGCGAAAAAACGTTTCGTCGAACCAGCGCGAAGTCCGAACAGCTACCGTGGGATCAACTGGCTGGCGACTCTGGCGAGTCGCGAGTCCATCGCGGACTCCCTGCGCTCCCAACCAATCAGTGAGCTGCGTACGTCTGGCCGCGCTGCAACCCCTGAGGATTCGGATCGGTGTTGCGAAAGGTGAACGGGGCCGTTGGACACGCGGCGGAGCCAAGCGTGACTGGATTGCACTTGAAGACAGACAGGTGGAGGTGCGGCTTGTTCGCGGTATTGCCCGTGTTTCCACTGAAACCGAGCAACATTCCCGGCAGTACCGTTTGTCCGGAATCGACAGCGATTCCCTGGTTCGTGAAGTGGCCATACAACGCACCGGTGCCGTCGTCATGCACCATGTACAGGTAGTTGTCCTTGCCAGTCGCAGCGATCTCGCCATCGAAATGCGACTCCTCGAGCAGCACGACCACGCCGCCACGCGCCGCCGTCACCCGAGTGCCAATCGGCATCAGGAAATCGTAGCCATAGCGCGCCGTTCCCCGATGACCGTTGCCGGCCGGTGAGCAGTTGGCCTGATCGACGAGATGTGACGTGCCGGCAGCGTAGGGAAGGACGTAAGGCGACGTCTGCCAATCCGGAAATCCACGCAGGACTCTAGAGTCTCGGTCACCGTCTTTGAACTCGAGCAGGCCGATAATGCGAGCGCGGAGACAAGGCAGAACAGCAAAGCGGGGCGTTGTGGAGCGATTACATGACAAGTGCGCATCCCTGACGTTTACCTGATTGACAACACAGCACGATTTCGCGTCGGCCGGGTTCCGTCTCAGCGTGAAACTGTTTCTTTCCGCTCCGCACACTGAGAGGCGAGCAGTATGATACACCTGTGAATCGGGAGTTGTCGCGACTCAGAAAGATGCGAACTGCATCCTGGGCATTTTCCCAGCGATTCGAGTGGAGGGAATTCGCCGCCGTTCGCAATGATCCGATGCTCGACATACGGCATCCACCCGAACCTTGCGGGATGCCTGTCCCTTGCTGCACATGCGCCGAGGAGCACACATTATGGGTATGTCCGCGCTCACCTACTACACGGCGGAAATGGTCCGCGCGCTGCCGGAAGACGGCAACAAGTACGAGACCGTCTACGGCGAGCTGTTGGTGAACCCCTCCCCGCGCCCGTGGCACGAAATAGTCGTCAAGCGCCTTATTATTGCGCTGGATACCTACCTTATCAGGGAACGTATCGGCGAGGTGCTTTGCTCTCGTGGGGACATTTCCTGGAGTCGCGACACGCTGGTTCAGCCTGATGTCTACGTGGTGCCAATTGGCGAAGTGCGCACACTCGACTGGACAAAATTTCAGAACCTGCTTCTGATAGCCGAAGTACTCAGCCCGTCCTCCGTCAGAGCCGACCGCTTCACGAAACGCCGCAGGTATCAGGAGGCGCGCGTTCCTCTATACTGGGTGGTGGACGGCGACGCGAAGTTGGTCGAGGTGTGGACTCCGGATACGCAGTTTCCCACGACTGAGTCGCGCAGCCTGGTGTGGGAGCCGTCGGGCGCGTCGCAGCGGTTTCAGCTGAATCTCGACGAGCTGTTCCGGCCGGTATAACGGCCCATTATGTCTCGGCGCGTGCGAGCGGTCACATTGGCCGGCTCGCGACGACCGGCGAACTACCTGCTGCGCGGGCTGGCGCGATGAGTCTGGCGACGCTGCTTGGCGACGCGGTACGCCGAAATCCTTACCCGCTGTACGCCGCACTTCGACGCGTGCGCCCCGTTCTGCACGACCGGGTGCACGACCTCTGGCTCCTGTTCGACCACGCGAGCGTGCAGCGGGCGCTCGTCGACCACGAGACTTTCAGCTCGCGCGCCTCGCCGCCGAGCGGCAGGCCACTCGACTGGATGATCTTCACCGATCCGCCGCGCCACACCAAACTATGCCGGACGCTGGGGCCCGCGCGTTACCAACGACCCAAAGTTACGCCGCTCCGGCATGCGCTCCCCACCCTTTGCGCTGTTGTTCCTGGAAGCTGTCGCAAGCATCTAATAAAGACCGAAGAAGACTCGCCGCTAAACCCTATTCTACGTGTCGGCCCTTCGAACACTCACCCGCCCCGTATGCTCCCGACCATCTCGTCCACATACCGAAGCACCCGCTCTGCGTGCAATAGATCAAAATGATCGATGTTCGGCTCCGTTAAGATCGAATCCTCCCGGAAATGCTCGCCGAGGATGCTCTCGTCCAGGTTCCGGAGCCGAATGCCCCGCAGCGCCTTCATGTTTGCGTCCGACTCCTCGAATACGCATCGCAGGCGGCGCACGCGCTCGCTCGCCGTGCGATACCATTCCGCAAAGACGTCTTCTCCCCCCGCCTCGAACGGGCGCACTATGTCACTCCCGAAGCGACGGACTGGCGCCAGATCGCGGTGAAACTTCCGGAGGGTTCGGACAAAATATTCGTGCACATTGAGCCAGTCGCCGAGCGTGTCCGCGTTGGCACCCAGCGATTGGAGATCCCGCACCATCTCGCGCGAGTCTTCGCCAGTCATCCGCGCAAACAGTCGCGTGACGAAACACGTCTCGAGCGACAGGTTGCATCCCAGCGAAAGGAAACCGTCAAGCCGCATCGGCGACTCGGCGTCGTCGAGGCCGAGTAGCACAAAGCCAACGTCTCCGCCCGAGGAGCAGCCCACAAGGATTGAAACGGAGGGCCGCAGCCGGCCGATCGCGTCGCGCATGAACTCGCGAATAATCCTCGTGTGATCGTCGAGAGACAGCGGGATGCGTCTCGGCGTTTCCACTTCGAAACCGTACAGCGTCGGCGCCAGGGCGCGGTAGGGAGCGAGCTGCAGGTGTCGCTCGAACTGGCTCTGGTCCCAGCCGGTGCCGTGTATGAAGAAGATGAGGACATTGGACTCGACCTGGTTGTCGAGGTAATGCAGCGATTCCCCGATGATCCGCGGGTCGAGCGTCGCGCGGTTCAGCTTTCGGATTACAGCCTCCGTCAGCCGGAAGGTGCGATCGACCGGCTCAGATGGTTTCGTCCCTTGATATGGCGCGGTGCCGTCCGATGTCACCAGATCGTCGAGACGGCTGAGCAGCTCGTCCGCGCTCTGCCACCGGTCGGCCGCTCGCTTCTCGAGACACCGCATGACGAGGTGCTCGAGACCGGGTGATATGCTCGACCTGAGCTTC
>JACDCM010000554.1 GCA_013817545.1 Gemmatimonadaceae bacterium
CGGCATCGGGGCGCGAATGGCCAGGCGGCTGCTCACGTATGCATTCGCCGCCGAGGTGCTGGAACAGATTGAGCTGGAGCCAGTGCGGCAGGGGTTGGAGGAAATGACATTGAAGCGATTCACGAATGAGGGAACAGGGATAGGGGACAAGGAACAGGGAACAAGCGACGAGCCGCCAGGGATCACGAGCGAGAAATCAGGCATATCCGGGCTCAGGGACCAGAAATCGCCGCCCATTCCTGTTCCTGAGTCGACCCCTCCTCGCTGATTGGGCCTGCCCACCGTATCTCGTCCCCGTCCCTTGTCCCTTGTCCCTTGTCCCTTGTCCCTTGTCCCTTGTCCCTTGTCCCTTGTCCCCGCTTCATAATTGCCCAACGTCGCTGAGCTGTACCAGAGTCTGATCCTCGATCACAACCGGTCGCCGCGCAATTTTCGTGTGATGCCTGACGCCAACCGGAGTGTGGAAGGACGTAATCCGCTCTGCGGTGACGAACTGACAGTCTGGCTTCGTATGGATGGGGACACCATTGCCGACGTCAGCTGGATGGGCAAAGGCTGTGCGATCTCGAAAGCGTCTGCTTCCATGATGACGGCTGCGGTAAAGGGCACCGCGCGCGCCGACGCGGAGATTATTTTCGAGAGCTTTCACGATCTCGTCACGGGCAAGCTTGCAGATGATAAAGTGAGCTCCCTTGGAAGGTTGGCGGCATTCCGAGGAGTCGCAAGATTTCCCGTTCGGGTAAAGTGCGCCAGTCTTGCGTGGCATGCATTGCACGCGGCTCTGCGAGTTACCGAATCGCCTTCAACCGGCTGATGCGGACCGGCGCGCAATCCACCGAGGAGAGCTTCGGGCCAGTGGCGCAACTGGTGGATGTTCCTGTCGGCGAACTGATTGGCGTCACCAGGTCTGACGGAGAGCGCATCTGTCTGGCCAACGTTGATGGAGAGATCCTGGCCGTAAGCGACACGTGCACGCATCAGGATTTCTCGCTCTGCCAGGGTACGCTGCTGCCTGACGCAATTATCGAGTGTGCCTGGCATGGTGCGCGTTTCAGCCTGCACAGTGGCAAAGCGCTTCGTCCGCCGGCCGAAACGCCGTTGCCCGTATACTCTGTGCGTGTAGTAGACGGCGCCATTCTGGTCGGTGGACGCAAGCCATGACGTCTCTCGCGCCCCGCTCGGATTTTCCGATTTTCTCGACTCACCCAAAGCTCCGATACCTCGACTCGGCTGCGACTTCTCAGAAACCGCGCGCTGTACTCGATGCCATCAGCTCGTACTACAGTGAGGACAATGCAAACCCGCACAGGGGAGCATACGATCTGAGCGTGCGAGCTACGGAACGTTATCACGCCGCTCGCGCGCGACTCGCCCGTTTTTGCGGAGTCGCTGATGCCGACTGTCTGATCTTCACACGCGGTACGACGGAGGCCATCAACCTTGTCGCTTCGGCGTGGGGCCGAGCCAACATCGGATCGGGCGATGAAGTGATCGTCACCGGCATGGAACACCACGCCAACTTTGTACCCTGGCAGCAGATCGCGTTCGAGCAGGGCGCGCGTTTCAGGATATGCGAGTTGACGCCAGACGGACGGATAGACCTGGACGAGCTTCGAGCGATGCTGGGCAGACACACGCGCGTGGTAGCGTTCAATCATGTCAGCAATGCACTCGGAACCATCAATCCGGTGCGCGAAATCGCCGCGGTGGTCCGCGAACGAAGCGACGCCTTGATAGTGTGCGACGGCGCCCAGGGAGCGCCGCATCTTCCCGTCGATTTCGACAGTCTGGATGTCGACTTTTACGCCTTCAGTGGACACAAAATGTGCGGCCCCATGGGCATCGGTGCGCTCATCGGGCGGAGGGCCACACTGGAGACGATGCCGCCTTATCAAACGGGTGGCGACATGATCGAGTTCGTGCTCGACTATCGGACGACCTGGAACGTTTTGCCGCACAAGTTCGAAGCCGGCACCCCCAACGTCGGGGATGCTGTCGGGCTCGCCGCGGCCGCGGACTACCTCGACGGTCTCGGAATGGACGCGGTGCGCGCGCATGAGCTCAAGCTTGTAGAGATGGCATCCAGTGCGCTCAGCGATATCGAGGGGGTTCACATTTACGGTCCGCCTCCCGCGGATCGGAGCGGGGTGATGAGCTTTACATTCGGTGATATCCACCCGCACGATCTTGCCACCATCCTCGACGGCAGTAGTGTCTGTATCCGAGCCGGCCATCATTGCGCTCAGCCGCTGATGCGCCGCCTCGGCGTAGCTGCCACAGCACGGGCATCGTTTTACGTGTACAACGACGAGTCTGACATCGAGGCGTTGGTTAACGCGCTTCAACACGCGCGGGAGCTGTTCGGACATGCCGGAGTCTGACTCGCGAGGTACGGCGCTGGCGGCTCTGTAC
>JACDCM010000180.1 GCA_013817545.1 Gemmatimonadaceae bacterium
CCGGTTCTTATACGGAGACACATGGGTACAGCTACACTTGCATCCACGTCAACGACTCTGCCTCGAACGGTTTCGCGCGCCGCGACTGTTCCGTGGCATCTGTATGGTGCCGTATTCGGCGCTACGAGCATCGTCATTGGGGTCATCTGGGATATCTCGTGGCACATGACTATCGGGAGAGACAGCTTCTGGACTCCCGCCCATCTTGCGATGTATCTGGGTGGCGTAGTGGCGGGAGTAGCGAGCGGATGGATCGTGCTCCAATCGACATTCGCGCCATCCACATCAGCCCTCCGGCAATCTTCCGTACGGTTCTGGCATTTTTTCCATGGACCGCTTGGCGCGTGGGTTTGCATCTGGGGGACGTTCGCGATGCTGACGTCAGCGCCATTCGACGACTGGTGGCATAATGCTTACGGTCTGGACGTCCAGATCCTCAGCCCGCCGCACCTGGTACTGGCGCTCGGCATGATAGCGGTGGCTTTCGGGGCGCTTCTTCTTGCGCTGGGACTGCAGAATCGCAGCAGCGCCGAAACGCGGGCACGCTACGGCGCGATGTACGCCTATGCCGGTGGTATTCTGCTCGTATTCGTGGCGGTGCTAATTACCGAATACACCGATCGGGTCCTAATGCACACCGCGACCTTCTACAAGGTCACATGCGGCGTCTTTCCCTTTGTGCTGGTGGGAATCGCACGCGCATCCGGTTTGCGCTGGCCGGCGACGACGATTGCCGCGGTGTACTGCGCGATAATGATACTGATGGGCTGGATACTACCGCTCTTTCCGGCGGAGCCGAAGTTGGCACCGATATATCAGAATGTGACGAGCATGGTGCCGATGGATTTTCCCTTGCTACTTGTGATACCTGCGTTTGCAATCGACGTCGTGATGCGCCGCATGAGCGGACGACGGAATGATTGGTTCCTCGCAGCCGCCCTTGGTGCGGTATTCCTGGCGACACTGGCCGCCGTTCAATGGCCATTCGCTCACTTCCTGCAGTCCACGGCATCGCAGAACTGGGTGTTCTTCACAGATAATTACTACTACGCGATGCCTGGCCAATCGCTCGCTGTGCAACGGCTGTTTTATCCGGCGGAAAGAGCAGGGCTGCTGGTCGGCCTTCTCGTTTTTGCTCCTGTCATCGCGATGCTGTCGGCGCGCGCCGGTCTGGGCTGGGGTAACTGGATGACGCGGGTACGCCGGTGAAGCGTTTGGTTCGTGCAGTTGGAATCGCTGTAATCGCGGCCGTGGTCTCGGCGCATGTTGGAAGTCCCGATACCTATTTCAAGGGGAACGCTGGTCCGTACGACGTAAATGTGTTCATCCGTCCTCCCGGAGTGGTACCGGGATTGGCGGACATCAGCGTTCAGACCAATAGTGCGGCCGTGCGACGCGTCACGGTCCAACCGGTATTCTGGCAGACGAGCACTGCTGGCGCCCCGCGGCCAGATGTAGCGGAGCCAGTCAAGGGCGAGGCTGGACTGTACAGTGCTCAGCTTTGGCTAATGCGATCGGGTTCTTATAGCGTTTACGTAACGGTGGAAGGTACCGCGGGGAGCGGTACGGCTGTTGTCCCGCTCAACTCGCTCGCGACGCGCCGATTCACCATGGAGCGTGCGACGGGCGGCCTGCTCGCGGGGCTCGGACTATTCCTGTTCTTCGGCCTGCTTTCAATCGTGGCGGCTGCCACGCGCGACGCGTCGCTTGAGCCGGGCGCCCAGCCCGATCCGCGCCGAAAGTGGCGGACGAGGCTTGTCACACCCGCCGCGGCGGTGCTCCTGGTAATCGGGATTACCGGTGGAAAGAATTGGTGGGACAGGGAGGACGAATCATATCGGAGAAGGCTCGCAAGGCCGCTAACGGCGGAGGCAAGCGCGCGCGTGCAAGGCTCCCGTCCAGTGCTGCGTTTCACACTCACAGATTCGTCCTGGTTCGCGGGGCGTACGACGCCATTGATCCCGGATCATGGAAAGATGGTGCACCTTTTCGTGGTGCGTTCGCCGGCACTCGACGCGTTCGCACATCTGCATCCGATTCGGGTCGACTCCGCCAATTTCGAGGCGACACTGCCGCCGCTGCCGGCGGGCACTTATCGGGTTTACGCGGATCTCGTTCACGCGAGCGGGTTTTCTCGCACCAATGCCGACACGATCGAAATACCAGACATGTCGCTGACTGCATCCGTTTCATCCGATGCCGACGACGGGTGGCTCAGGCCCGACGGTGTCGCAGTAAACGGTGTGTTGAGAACGGAGTCATCGCTGAGAGACGGGTCCGTCATGCGATGGGAGAACGCGCTCATTCCGCTGCAGGCGGGCAAGCCTTCGTCACTTCTGTTCACGGTGCGAATGGCGGACAGTTCGGCGGCGGAGTTGCAGCCCTACATGTCAATGCGCGGCCACGCGGCAGTTACGCGCGCCGACGGGTCGGTGTTCGTACACCTGCATCCAATGGGGACGATCTCGATGGCCTCGCAGCGGTCATTCGTGCAACGCGCGACAGGGGACACGTCTGTCGCGTCGATCGTTGCGGCGGCGTCGCGAGATTCAGAAGACAGCGCACACGCGCCGCATGACGCTGAGCCTGGCACCGTGAGCTTTCCGTACATCTTCCCCGAGCCGGGTCGCTATCGCATCTGGGTGCAGGTGAAGCGTGACGGACAGATTCTTACCGGTGTTTTCGACGCGGATGTTGCCGAGCGGGAGCTGAACTAACAGCCGTTGCGTCAGAAATTTAAAGCGAAAGCGACGAAGGGGAAAAGCACGCTCGATCACCCATTATCGATCACCTATTATCGATTCGCCACAATGACATCCAGTTTGCCGTTAGACCCAGCAAGCGCAGTGAGCTCGTTCGATCTCGAAGGATCGTTCATCAGGCTCGAACCGCTAACACTGGCGCATCTCGATGGATTATGCGAAGTGGGGATGTACGCTGAGCTGTGGCGCTGGACCACCACAAGCGCGCTCTCACGGGACGCCATGCGCAGCTACGTCGAAACCGCTTTAGCGTGGCGGGCCGCTGGAACGGCGATACCCTTTGCCACTGTTGAGCGCAACTCCGGGCGCGTAATTGGCAGCACGCGGTTCGCCAACATCGATGCAACAAATCGCCGGCTCGAGATCGGGTGGACATGGGTGGCGCCTCCCTGGCAGCGTTCGGCGGCGAATACCGAGGCGAAGCTGCTCATGCTCACTCATGCATTTGAAACGCTTCAGTGTCTGCGTGTGGAGTTCAAGACCGATGCGCTTAACGAGCGTTCCCGGAACGCCCTCCGCCGGATTGGTGCGACGGAGGAGGGAACTCTCCGCAAGCACATCATCACCGAGAGCGGGCGAGTGCGGGACTCGGTTTACTTCAGCATCCTCGACTCTGAATGGCCAGAAGTAAAGCTTCGCCTCGCCCAGCGACTGCAAGGCGCCTAGCTCAAGGCCCGTCTAGCCAGGAGAGCGCGCACTTCCTCATCTGTCGTCTGCGAAAAATCTTCGTACCAGAGTCCAACTGCGTGAAATGGTTCAGGCGTCATGGCACACACAATCTCATCGACAATAGCTCTGAAATCATCGCGGGTGCCCGGGGACGCCGTAGGCACAGCAACGATTATTCGGGCGGGTTGTTGAACTTGCAATGCGACAACCGCTGCGCGCATGGTCGCACCTGTTGCGAGGCCATCGTCCACGAGAATGACGGCCTTTCCGGCGACGAGCGGTGCGGGACGCGAGTCGCGATATGCGGTTTCTCGCCGGCTCAGCTCTTCGATTTCGCGTTTTGTCGCCTCTTCGATAACACTTTCCGGAATGTGGAGCGAATCGACCACGTCCTCGTTGATCACCCTTACGTTGCCGCTCGCGATTGCACCCATAGCCAGCTCCTCGCGATTGGGGACGCCGAGTTTACGCACAATAAAGACATCCAGGGGCGCCTCAAGTGCGACAGCAATCTCGAAGGCCACGGGTACGCCGCCCCGTGGCAGGCCGAGCACCAACACATCTGCTCGCCCGGCGTAGTGCAGCAGCGATTCAGCCAGGAGACGCCCGGCCTGTACCCGGTTTCTGAAACGGGTGGTCACTTATCGGGTGCAATCATTTGAGTTCCAACCGCGACGAGTACGGTGCCTGGTGCTCGGTGATCAGAAGATCGGTGTTCGGTGCTCGGTGTTCGGTGCCCGGTTATCAGAAGCGCGGTTGTCAGGTGCCCGGTGTTCGGTGCCCGGCTGGCAGCGCGAACCATCTTCCTTGCATTGTAATGTGATCCGGCAGATGAGGAAGGCATGAAGAAAATCCTGCTCGGTGCCGGGCTGGCTATCGCGGCACTGACTGGCGTCGTTATGGTCCGAACCATAAAGATGCGCTCAGTGCAGGTGATCTCCGGTCCACCGCCGGTTACTCAGAGCATGAACCTTGAGGCGGCTGCGGAGCGTCTTGGCGGTGCGCTCCGGATACGCACCGTTTCGTGGGAGGATCCTGCGCTGTTCGCCGCGGATCAATTCGACGCGATGCACGCCTACCTTCGCGACTCGTTTCCACTCGTGCACGTCCAACTGGAACGTGAGGTAGTCGGGCGTGCCAGTCTGCTGTACAAGTGGGAGGGCAGTGACAGCGCCCTCGACCCGATCATTCTTATGGGACACATGGATGTGGTCCCAGTCGAGCCCGGAAGCGAGGCTCAATGGACTCACCCTCCCTACTCCGGAGCCATCTCGGACGGATTCATTTGGGGCCGAGGGGCGATGGATGACAAAAGTGCGCTGTTGGGAATTCTGGAAGGCGTGGAGTTGTTGCTGAGAGAAGGGGTGAGACCACGTCGCACTATTTATCTGGCATTCGGAGACGACGAAGAGGCTGGTGGCAAGGGCGCATTTGCCATTGCCACACTGTTGGCATCGCGCGGGGTACGACCTGCGATGGTCGTGGACGAGGGTGCCGTGGTGGCTGAGGGAATGATGCCTGGCGTGTCCGCTTCAGTCGCACTGGTAGGGATCGCGGAAAAAGGGGCGGTTAGTCTGGAGCTTACCGCGGAGATTGGAGGTGGGCATTCGTCCATGCCGCCAACCCAGACAGCGGTTGGAGTGTTGAGCTCCGCAATTGTAAAACTGGAAGCGCACCCTATGCCCGCGGCGATAACAGGGGTAGCCGAACGCATGTTCAACGCAGTGGCTCCCGAGATGGGGTTCGGCCAGCGAGCCGTGTTCGCGAATCTCTGGCTCTTTGGACCACTCGTCATGCGAAAGCTTGCCGCATCGCCCGCGAGCAATGCCATGATCCGGACTACAACTGCGGCCACGATGTTTGAGGGCAGTGTGAAAGAGAACGTACTCCCGATCAAGGCTCGCGCAATCGTGAACTTCAGACTGTTGCCTGGCGACGACGTAGCGGATGTGATCGCCCACGTCGAGGATGTGGTGGCCGATTCGCGAGTGAATATCAGCGTTTCGCCACGCTCGGGCTCCTGGAACGCATCGCCGGTATCGATCACGGATGGACCGATGTACGAGGCCCTGTCACGCTCGATCCGCGATGTTTTCCCCGCAGCCGTCGTCGCGCCGTATCTGGTTGTAGGAGCGACCGACGCTCGGCATTTTGCGGCGATGAGCCCTAACACCTACCGCTTCCTTCCCCTGGTGGCAGGGCCGGCAGACCTGGCTCGCCTGCACGGCACAAATGAGCGTATATCCGTGGCGAACTTCGAACTGATGATACGGTTTTACGTGGGGTTTATTCGCCGGGTTGCTGGGTGAAAACGTACTGCGTACTGCGTATAAAGAGAGGAGTCGGCTGGGAACGCGATGTCGTTTCAGTTCGCAGTACGCAGTTCACAGTATGCAGCACGCAGCACGCAGGACTATCTCCTCACCACCCCGCACGCAATCCGCCCTCCCGAACCTCCAGCCGGATCTGTGGCGTAATCGTCCGCGAATGCGTGAATGACGATCGAGGAACCATCGCCGCCGAATAGCGCCGCGTCGCCTGCCTGCATCTGCAGGTCGTCAATCAAAAGGTCAATTCTCGCGTTTCCCTCGCTCCTGACGTGAATGTTTGGAAGATCGCCAGCATGTCGTCCGCCAGGGTTCTTGTAGCCGTGCGATTTGCTACCCGGGTTGTAGTGCTCTCCCGCCGACTCGAAATCCGATTCGCACTTGCCAACTGAATGGATGTGCATCGCATGCGTGCCGGCGGGAAGGTTGGTCAGGTCGGCTGTGAGAAGCGTCCCATGTGGGGTTCGCAGGAGTATGACGTTGCCAACTGCTCTGCCCGAGGCATCCATAACGTCGGCGCGACCGCGTTCAACAGCCTCCATGCCACCTTCCGAACGACCTTTGGCTGAGGAGCAACCAACAAGGGTCAAAGCCACTGCCGCGCGCCATATGTATTGCATTCTAGCCTCCCGGGCGGATATTGGGGCGTTCACGGACGCGGGACTCTCGCGTCTCGAAAATGCTGATGCGTGGCAAGATGGGGGCCGAGAGCCTCACCGTGCGCGGTTACATCCTTCGGACTGCCGCGGTGCTCTACTCCATTCCCACTCGGCAGCTATGTAGTACTACGCAGGGCACGAATTCCGTGGCGGCAGCAGTATTCTGGCGTCACACGGCAGCCAGGCGGTTCCTGTCGCATATGAGCACACCCTCGGAGTGAGCAGGGTGAACTTCACGACAACCACGAGGTCCTCATGGTCGCGCATGTTCGACTCTGTTTGATTCTATTGACAGTGATTCTGGCGGGCGCCGGCTCTCTCTCCGCGCAGACGGGGGCGATAGCGGGAGTCGTAACCGACGCGCAAACCGGGACCCCGATAGCTGGGGCCCAGGTGGCGGTATTGGGAACTTCTGTCGCCATTCGAGGCGCGTCGAGCAACGATGCGGGCGCGTATCGCCTGGTAGGGCTGAATCCCGGAAGCTATACCGTTGCTGTAACACGCCTGGGTTACGCGCGTCGCGAATTTCTATCGGTCAACGTCACGGCTGACGAAACGACGACTCTTCCAATCGCGATGTCAGCGGCTGTCTTCGAGCTGGATCGTGTGATCATCACGGAATCGCGGGGGCAGGAGCAGAAGGCTCTGGATGCGCCCGCGTCGGTGGCGGTCGTGGACGTGCGAGACATCGAAGAGCGTCCGACACTAACCGCGCAGGAACAGCTGAGGGCGCTTCCGGGCGTCGATGTCGCGACGACGGGCATTGTGTCTGGCGCGGCTGTGACGCGCGGTTTCAATAACGTGTTCTCGGGCGCACTACTCACTTTGACTGACAATCGGTATGCCGCCGTGCCGTCGTTGCGAGTGAATACGGCCTTTCTGGTTCCGACCATAAACGAAGACATCAGCCGCATTGAGGTGCTCCTCGGACCCGCATCGGCGCTGTACGGGCCAAACAGCGCCAACGGCGTCATGCACATTGTTTCCAAGAGCCCGTTCGAATCAAAAGGCACCACGCTCAGCATAGCCGGTGGCGAGCGCTCCATTATTCGTGGCGCTGTTAGACACGCTGGGACGTTCGGGGAGCGCTTCGGTTACAAGCTCTCTGGCCAGATCATGCGCGGGGAGGACTGGAATTTCACGGACTCGGTCGAGGCGCGGCTGCGGAAGAGCCTGATCGATTCCGGTGCCAATGCAGATACCCTGAAAATTGGACGGCGCGATTTCGACGTCGAGCGTGTAACCGGCGAGGCACGGATCGATTATAGAGTGAGCGACAACGCAGACGTCATTCTTTCAACCGGCCTCGCACGCGCAGGCAGCGCGCTCGAAATGACGGGCATTGGCACTGCCCAGGCTATCGATTGGCAGTACAATTTCTACCAGGCGCGGGCTCGCTGGAATCGCCTGTTCGTGCAGGGGTTCCTGAACACGAGCAATTCAGGCGACACCTACATTTTGAGAACCGGCCAGCCGATCAGGGACAAGTCCCGGGTTTCGGTGGGACAGGCGCAGCACGGATTCGACATCGGAACGCGTCAAAGCTTCATATACGGAATCGATCTTCAGCGCACGGAGCCGCGGACCGACTCTACGATCAATGGAAGAAACGAGACGGACGACGACATCAACGAGATCGGCGGTTATCTGCATTCGGAAACGAAGCTGTCGCGCTTGTTCGACCTCTTTCTGTCGGCTCGCGT
>JACDCM010000555.1 GCA_013817545.1 Gemmatimonadaceae bacterium
CTCCGTCGCGGCGAAGTTGGCGTCGTAGTAGCGGTGGGCAACAATCGGGAAGGTGTATCTCGTGCCGACCCGATGGACGCTGATACCATCGAGTGTTACTCGACGCTGGCAGCCTTTCCACCCACTACACAGAAGAGAGATTTCGTGACCGCGGTCAGCGAGGCGGCCGAAAATCTGGTGCAGGTGAAGCTCGGCACCACCGCCATGCGGATTCTCCCGATCGTTCCAGTTAACGAGGAGAAGCCGCACTAATTACTTGAGCGAGATCGAGGTGCCGCAGCAGTGCGGTTTCCCTGACCTTTCCGAAGCTGACCTCTGTTCCCGCTGATTCCACCGCCTGAGTAACCAAAACGAGAAACTTGGCTCATGCGCGAAAGATACCGCGATCTCTGCAATCGAGCATCAAAAGCACTTTGGGATGGAAGAACTTCCGCCATGACGAAGCGGAGTTGAACGGATGAATCTGATTTTCTCTAGGCGAAGTAGCTCTCCGAGCATCCCTTAAGGCATCGCCAAGCTCCGGATTCCGAGCATTTTCTACTTTCCCTGCAGGAGCTCCTCGAATAATTCCAGCGCGCGCGCGTCGCCCGACTGACCCAGCCAGAAGATGGCGCGCTTCCGGATTACAGCGTCACGGTGCCGCCGTGCAATCTCCAGAAGCTCGGGCACACCTTCGTTGTCGGACAGTTGCGACAGGACGAAAACGGCCTGCGTACGAACGGATGTCGCGTCATCCTCTGAATCTTCATCAAGGGCGGTATCTGGCTGCCCGGTGGAAACCACTGAGACCGCTCTTCCAAGCCAAAACGTCGCAGTCTCACGAGTTTCTCGACGCACACCCGCGTCACGCGCCAGCGTGAGAAGCGTGGGCCATATGACCGCGCTGTCGGCGATCGCTGCGGCCAGAACTGCCCGGCTGCCCGCGCCGGAAGGCAATCGCGGAGCAATCGCGAGTAGATAGTCCGCCGCTTCCCTGGCGGAAACTGAACCGATATCAGTCACTCCGTCTGTGGACGAGTCCGCCACATATGCCCGAAGACCAGTGGTCTCCTTACCGCGACGTGCCAGCAGGACGTGAACGGGACCGTGTTCGCAAGCATCCCGCGCCGAGTTACGCCAGGAGAATGTACCAAAGGTACTCCTGCCAATTCGGATGACTTCCCGACCACCGCCACAGACACCGGCGCGTGCGGCGAAGCTGAATTGAACAGCGCCGGCGGGAGCATCTGCCACCAGTCTCGCGAGCGACTGACTACTCGCGTTCGCGGTCGCGCCAAGTGTGAAAAGCGCGATGCCGAAGAGAGCGTGTTTCATCGCTTCAGTATCAGCTGTTGAAGAAACTGTGCGACACGGGGATCGTCGTTCTGGCCAAGCCAGAAAAGCGCCTTTTTACGGATCTCCAGATCGGCGTCGTTGCGCGCGATATCCATCAACTTGTCGGTTGCCTTGCGCTCGTCCCGCTGAGAAAGCACAAAGACGTAGTGCTCCTTCAGCTTTGGATCTGTGGCACCAGCGTAGCCCTGAATCAGATCTTCCACCGTCGTGTGATCCGATTGTCCAGCCCAGAAGAGTGCGTTTTTCCGGAGCTCGATCGGTTCCGTAGTGTTGGCGGCAAGCGTGAGCAGCCAGCGCCCGCCGTCACCACCGCCCTCCCCCTGAGCCACTGACTGAATGATTTTTTCCTTGAGGGCAGCACTGGTGCGGCTGTAGAGTGAGCGCAGGAATGGGCCGTCCTCTTCAGTCTGCCCGTGATGGCCAAGCGCAAAGATGACGTGACCGCGCTCCTCCTCGGGAACGTCGTTCGAGGATGCCATGTCCCGCAACGTTCCGCGCGCTCGCTCATCGTCCGCCTGGCTAAGCCAGAAAATGCCCTTCTCGCGCAGTTTTCTGTCTGTCGAGGAGCGTGCAGCGCGTATCAACGACGGCACGCCTTCGCCGTTGGGTAGATATGCCAAACCCATTAGCGCGTGCTCGCGGATGCTCATCTGATTATCGCTACCTGCGACCAGATCATCGAGTACGGACAAAGCGCCCTTTTCGCCGAGCTCGCCGATCCAACGGATTGCCTGGTGGCGTGTTTCCTTGGGGCGACTGGCGTCGCGACCGATTCGCGCCAATGCCGGCAGGATCTCTACGCCGTCCGCGAGGACGGCTGGAATAATGGCGTCCTTGCTGACTCGGCCGTCCAGGCGGGAAGCCAGCGAAAGAAAGTACTCGGCGGCCTCATCTGCCGGCACAGCACCGAGGTTGACAGTGGCCCCGGAGGTAGATGCTTTCCCCTCACCGACGTGCGTTCGGATCGTGGTAATCGCGCCTCCCTTGAGCGTGAGCCGCGCGCGAATTGAGCCGGGGGCGCAGTTCACCCCCGACCAGCTACCGTGCGTCTCGATTGACGGCCAGATGTACAGGGT
>JACDCM010000181.1 GCA_013817545.1 Gemmatimonadaceae bacterium
CTGCTGTCCGGGAACGTTAACATGCGCATTCAGTGATCGCGCGCGAAGCGCGCTTCCGCAAACCGTCCGTGCGCTTGCGACTCGTTGGCCGACAGTCCGACAAGTCACTGACGAAAGGCGGTCCCCGCATCGGTCGTACAGGCCCGAACCGGCACGGGCTCCTCCAACCGGCTGTCAGCTTCCCAGCATTCATCGTAGATGGAGCAGTAGCAGATAACCGTCTCGAGGCGCGTTTGTGCCGCAGCCCAGAATCGCTCGGCCTGCTGCCCAGCGGGCAGCTGAAGGAGCGTAAGGACCGTGCCGGGCGACAGCACGCTCCCTCGTGAAAGTGATGAGTAGACCACCGCGGAATCCGGCGCCCCAGTCAGGCTGCGCACCACCGCGCCCCAAGTCTGCGCGGGCCGACCATCCACGAGGACGCGAAAAGCACGCACCCGCGCTGGCCCAACCCCCTGATTCTCCACTTGGCGAGTGTACGGCTGCTCGGGCACGTAGCTGTTCGACTGCGCCAGATACGGCCACGCCGAAGCGCGGAGTTGTTCGCGAGCGAGACGCGCCTGGTACAGGGAGACGCCTACTGCGAAGAGGGCTGCGACACCAGCCGCAAGCGAAAGCCAGCGGTCAACACGATCTGCGCGCGTGCGGGGTTCGTTCATGTGTGAGACGGCGAGAAGAGCAGGTTCAGCTCCCCGGCCACCACCGCAAGGCGCCGATCGCGGGTCCAGAGCCGCGCCGTTGCCGACAGTGCCGCCGAGGCCAGAAGATGAACGTCGATGTAACCGATTCCCCGCCCCATGAGAGCTCGGTTTTCTATGAACCCCAGCGCCTCGGCATCGGTCGCAACGGGTACGCCCGGTAGTTCGCTAAGCAGGCTCATTACACTGCGCCGATTTCGCAAATTGCCGCATGCCAGCTCTCCCAGCACTAACGGGTGAACGCACACGGACCCGGCGTTCAGCGCGCCGGTGAGCTGCGGCTCGCCGACGCGCAGGTGATCTATCCAGACGGACGTGTCGACCAGAATCACCCCTCAGCCACACGCCGCCGCGACACAGGTGCGAGCTGGGGTTCACTTCCCCCCAACCTGGCCAGCCGCCGGGCGCTCTCCCGCTCGATCAGCGCGCGAAGTCCCTCATGGATCAGCGCCGTCCGTTCCGGGATGCCAGTGAGCCGCTTTGCCTCACTTATCAACCGATCGTCCAGATTTATTGTTGTACGCATACCCAGCTCCGTTTGGCGGTATGCATCAAAGATACACCATTTGCTGCATTATACTATGCATCCAGGATCCTTTTTTCGACCTTGGCGCCTAGTTCCAGCGCAGCCGAAGCTACCCCCCGGTCGCCGTTTCTCCGCGCGCGAGGATTGTCACTGATGCGAGGTGCCCCGTGACGTTGACCAGCGTCTTGAAGACGTCGGGTACGTGGTCGAGCGCGATGAGTACGCCTATTCCTTCCGGCGGCAGGCCGACTGTCGCGAAGAAAGGTGCGGCCATGAACAAGCCAGCACTCGGGATTCCGGGAACGCTAAAGCTGACGAGCAGCGCAGTCACGGCGAGCGTTATTATCTGCGTCATGTCGAGCTCGATACCGTAAAGTTTCCCGAGAAACAGAGGCGCCACCACCCACGATACGGGCTGGTTGAGTCGGAGCGTCGAGACCGCCAGGGGCAGCGCGAAGCTCGTCACGCTCTGCGGCAAGGCGAGACCGCGTTGGGCGGCGAGCAGCATCGTGGGTAGCGTGGCCATGGAAGAGCGCGTGCTCACTGCAACGATCTGTGCCGGAAGTATCGCGCGCGCGAACCTGCCTGGAGAAACCCGCCCGAGTAGCACGGCGCATGGGTATAGGAAGAGAGTCGACAGGAGCAGTATTCCGGAGTGCGCGGCGAGATAGAATCCTACCGCGCCGAATATTCCCGCGCCGAGTTTGGTTGCCAGGGGAAGCGCGAGCGCAAAGACACCGATCGGGGCGAGTGTGAGAATCCAACCGACGAGAGTGGTCATCGCCTGCGAAACAGCGCCGAAGAATCCGACGAGTGGCTCCCTCACATTCTCCGCGACGCGGCCGAGCGCAAGGCTGAAAGCGAGCGTGAAGACGATTAGCGGCAGTATTGCGCCGTCCGCCGCGGCTTTAATTGGATTGACCGGCACGAGCGCGACGAGCCAGGCCGCGAAGGACGGCAGTTCGGGTCGCTGAATTGCTTCGGCTCCTCCACGAACCGACTGAGCCGCCGCCGAGTCGACTGCGAGCATGCTGAAAAGCGGTGGTGCCGTGAGCACGGAAATCACGGCAACCGCGCTGAGGAGGGCGAGGAATACGACGAACGCGCGCGTTCCGAGCCGTCCCACCGTACGCGGCCCCGCGCTCGAGACCGCCACGATCAGCGAGGAGACAATAAGCGGAATCACCGTCATGCGGATCGTGTTCACCCAGAGGGTTCCTATCGGCTCGAGCCAACCAACTACGCGCGCCGCTTCGGTAGAACCGGATGCGGCGACAGTCAGGCCGAGGGCAAGCCCCAGGAGCAGAGCGACCAGCGTGAGCAGCGCCGTCCTGCTGTCGGATGTGGCTGGTTTTCCGGTCGCGTTGCTCACGGCGCGAGAGAGAGGCTGGAGAACGATCGGACTTCGAGGTCGAGTCGATGCACTAATTGATTACGGATTGCGGATTACGGATTGCGGATAGCAGATTACCGATTGGAAAAGCACATCGGTCGCTGTTATGTGAGACGCGCTTGCGCGCGTTGCTGAAACTTGATGATCACGAATTCCGCTGGCTTGAGTGGAGCGAAGCCGACAACGATGTTCACAATGCCTTGATCGATGTCGTTTTGGGTAATGGTATCAGTACCGCATTGGACGAAATGCTGCTTGTTGACAAGCGCAAGCATGATCTGCAGGCAGCCGGCTCTCCCGACTAATTCATTTCGCCGGCGTCAGGACGATGTTGCGGAAATCCACCGGCCCATGATCGCCCTGTAGAAAGAGCGGGCCAGGTGCACCTTGGTCGCTATCGAGCGCGCCGCCAGTAATGCCCGGAATCTCGCGATTGCTGATGACCGTCTTCCCGTTCAGCACAACCGTCACCATCCGCCCCACGAGGGTGATGTCGTAAGTCTGCCACTCACCAGGCTTTTTTCCTGCGAGCTCACTCGGCGCG
This sequence comes from Gemmatimonadaceae bacterium, assembly GCA_013817545.1. GTDB lineage: Bacteria > Gemmatimonadota > Gemmatimonadetes > Gemmatimonadales > Gemmatimonadaceae > JACMME01. The sequence continues at coordinate 3,159 of JACDCM010000181.1, forward strand.
ATAAAACCGTAGATGGAGCCAAGTCCATCCAGGGCGGGTTCAGCGGCATCACGGTCTTCGATTTGTACCTCGTGCCGCCCACGCAGGTACACGCCGCTGTTCCCGCCCTTGGGGTAGCGGAACTCGAGATGCAGCTTGAAGTCGGTAAACTTCGCATCCGTCACGAGGTTGCCGCCCGACTCGGTGTTCTGCAGGACGCCGTTCATTGCTCTCCAATTATTGGCGCCGACTACGTGCCACCCGGCAAGGCTGCTCCCGTTGAAAAGGCGGATTGGTTTCGCCCACGTCGGAGCCGTATTGCGCCTGAGAGATGCTGCACGTTTGGCGGTCCAATTGAAGCGCCTTCCGTCGGGATGCGTCATGAACCCTATCAACCCTTCACCCTCAACGCGGCCCTGGAACGACAAGTCGCCTCCTCCCTGCTCCCATTGCGGCGGGATGGAGAAACGCATCTCGCTGCCGTTGAGCTCGACCTTTGCGATCGGTCGCGCGCTGCCCACGTCACCTACGAATTGCCCGACGAACGTCGCGTGGCCCGAGCGTCGAATTTCGAGCCAGGATGGAAGGGGTCGGTCAGGCGTCTGAATGATGATGTCCCAGCGGCCAACAATCTCGTCGGGCGACGGGCGCGGAGGATTCTGGGAAACGGCGCTGTCTGCCGAGCCGCCAAGCGCGACAAACGCGATTATTATCGGGTATCGCCACATGGCGTGTGCTCCTGTGACCAGAAACGGGAAGGGCCGGAGAGGCGGACAACCCAAGCGCTGGCGGTAAGGTGCGAACGGTGCGCCGCCGACGCTAGTGAGCGTTTCGTTCGCTGCGCCTTCGGCATGAAGTACGGCGGGAGCAGGTAACAGCGCGGCCATGGTTCTGCTCGACCCACCGAACGGCGCGCTACCGGCGGCAGGTCCAGTCTGTCGCCGCGTCGATTGAAAGCGAGCGAAGGTTGTTCGTGCGGTCGTGCTCGAGAACGGTGCGCTCGAGATTGGCACGAGCCAACGCTGGACGTCGCCGCAGATGGTTCGTGACTCTACGACATTCGGGCAGTTCAGCGCGAAGCTGTTGCGGAGGTGGCCTCAGCGGAGCCGCTCGTCCGCCAGCACGAACGCGCTCTGCTCGGCCGTCAACGCAATCGACGAGTCGGTTATGTCTCTTGCCTTTCGCTAGTCGCATCCGGAACATCACTAGCCGGACATAGTCGAAGTCGGCGATCGCACCACGCCGTCCAGCGCTCCCTGTCGACTGCGCAACCAGCGCCAATGAAAGACGAAAAGTCCGCCGCCGATGACAACCGAGAGCAGGCTTGTGACCAGCGTGTGCTGCGCCTCGAGCCGCGTTCGGGCAATGCGGTCCGTCCGGAGTCCTTCATAGCGGCGCCGCAGCTCCTCCTCGGAGAACTGCTCGGGTTTCGGATCATTCGGGCTGGAGCGCATTTCTCGCGACCGTTCATAGGTGGCCCGAAACGCTTCGAAGGATGTGACCGAAGGCTCCCATGACCCCCACTCGCTGCCCGACCCCTGCTCGGGTGACCGCAGCCTGAGAACCGCCTCAGTGAGCGAGAGCGCTGCCATAACGGCCATGAGAAGGCCGACCAGGCACATGGTGTAGCCGTACAGTTGGGGGACGCGCTCAGGACGTTCCACGACGCCTCCTTGAATAAAGCGGCTGCCGGCGAGGATGACCCAGGCGGCAATGAGTACTACAGCCGCCACGATCGCGAAGAAAATACCGAACGGCGCTTCCGACACGCTCGAAACCCCAATCATCTCTCTCTCCGCATGAGACTGCGTTCAGTTAAAGCGCTTCTGAGGATCGCCTAACCGGCTATTGAGCTTGGATCGCTTCAATAGGTAGGGGCCGGGTAGCCGCCGCAATAGACATTCAAACGGGCGGCCTGGAAGAGTGCGAAGAGGCCGCCAAGAACGCGTGCCAGACGCACCCTAAGCAACTCGGCTATGCCATTCGAGCGGAACCGGCAGATCTTCGGCGGCAAATTCGATATGCACTACTCGCCGATGCGCGGGCGCGGTTGCCGCGGACGAGGCATGAAGAACGAGTGGTCGAAATACGAGAATCGCGCCCCGCTCTACCAGGCAACCACCTGCCGCCGCACTGGCGCGCCAGTCATCGATTTCAGCGGCAGACAGTCGGCCCGCGCGATGTGATCGCGAGAGCACGCGCACTGGACCGTTCTCCTCGACGCAGCGATCCAGGTGGACCCGCACTGCGAGCATCCGCTGCAACAGTTCAACCGGGCGCCTGTACGTGCGGAACGCCGCCCTTCTCGCTCCACGTTGCGAAGCCAGCTACCTCCGCCCGCACGCGCACCGCAATGGTGATATCCTGGTGCCAGACAACTTTCCAGTTCGCTTCGGGAGTCTTGTCAAAGAGAAGTGCGCGAACCGCGAAACGCGCTGGTCCCATCGCCGCCTCGGCAACAGAGCGGACGGCAGACGAAGCCGCGAGCGCGCACATCGCCGGAGAAACGTCCAGCAGATTGCGAATGCCGCCGCGGTTGTCTTGCGTTGTCGCCAGGGAGCCGAGTTGGTCGATTAGCTGGTCGACCTCGACTTCCGGTACAACGGATGGCGTGACGGCCCAGCCATCCTGTTCAACCGCCGTGGCTAGCGCTTCGCGCTCAGTCACGCTTACTCCCAAGAGAATGTCTCTGCTCCATGTAGCGTCGCACAAGCTCGTCACAACTACCACGCACGGAGATTCCCAGTAGATAACGCGCCAGATCCTAGTGCGCCACAGCGGAACGCACCTCACCCAATAGCGCATCGAGATCACCCCGCGAGAATAGCCGGCCCGCCTGAACAACGGCGAAGATCCGCCGCGTGTTGCGAATATTTTCCAGCGGATCGGCGTCGAGCAAAACGATGTCGGCGATCTTTCCCGCCGAGATCGTGCCGAGCTCGTGATCGAGGCGTGCGAACCGTGCGGGACCGATCGTCGCGCTCCAGAGCGCTTCTCGCGGCGACAGTTTCGCGTCTTCCACCAGCAGGCGGAGCTCTTCGTGCAACGCGAAGCCGGGATACACCAGCACCGAGCCGGCGTCAGTCCCGGCGAGAATGTTGACGCCAAGCTCGCGCATCCGGCGCACGTCGCTCGTGCTGCTCGCGTAGGCTTCGTCGCCCGCCGCCGCGCGGGTTGACGACGTGTCGGTGGCGCGCTCGTCCACCTGCATGCGCCACCACTCGAGCAGCCACGCCGACGCGTACGCTCTGCGCTCATCGAGACGGATCGCGTCGGCGCTGAAGATCGCGCGCGCGGCGGAGTCGCCCGAAAGCATCACCGCCCGCGACACGGTCAGTGTCGGCGTGTACCAGGCGCCGTTGTCGACGAACTTGCGGTACACGGAGTCGCGGGTAGCATCGGAGAGGCGGCTCAAGGGCGGCAGGATGGCGTGCTCCAGATCCGTCTGACCTGAATCGAGCGCGCTCCGGAGAGAAACTCCACTAACCTGGTGTGCGGCTACACGCAGGCCTGCCTGGCGCGACTCTCGCAACGTGGCGTAGAACGCTTCGGGATTGCCGGCGTTCCTGATCTTCACGAAGTCCACGCGCAGCTTCACGAGTGAGTCGATCACCTTTCCTGCCTCGACCGAGTCACCTATGCCCATGCGGTAGGGGAGCACCCGAAGCGCGAGCCGCCGATCGCCGCTGGCGCTGCGCTCCACCACACGCGCGAGATACTGCGGGCTCTCGAGAATCGGACCGGCGGTGATGATTCGCGGCCCGATGAGCGACCCGAACTTCATGCCTACCTGCCACGCGCGGGTGCTGTCGATGTAACCGCCCATCTCGCGCACACTGGTGACGCCGTGGGCAATGAGCAGCTGGAGCGCGGTCTTGCCAGTGTTCATGAAGTGGACGTGCGAATCCCAGAGTCCCGGGATTGCGAACTTGCCGCGTGCATCCACTCGCCGTGCGCCCGCGGGAATCGTGATCTCCGACGCTGGGCCCATTGCGCGGATCACGCCATCGGCGACGAGTATCGTCTGATTCGTAACCGTGGCTTGTGACGCTGAAGGATCGACGACGCTGACGCCGACGATCGCGATCACCTCACCAGCTGGAGTGGTACCGGCGGTCGCGCATGCCTGGATGAGCGCGAGTGCAGCAACGAGCGCGGAGCGATTACGCATGGCGAATGCCGGCAAAGTGTAAACGAGATGTCAGTCTGGCGAAACATACAAGCGTCAGTCGTGCCGCTAGCCTTTTTTCTTGACAGTCCGCAGAAGATAGACGGGATTTTACAGGATGCGCACGGATCTGAATGAGGAACGGTTCCCAACCATTTCCATCCTGTTCAGCCTGTTGTCCAAGCCGTTCAAGTCGGTGATTCGGACAGGTTGTGTAGAATTAACCTGGATCCAGGCAGTGTTCGCCTAGCGACGATACCATGCCATGGGTATGTCCGCTTCAACCCCACCGCTCGAGTTGCGAATCCGGCCCTCGAATCGCCCCTCGCGGTTGAACCCAACACTTTCGTACAAATGCAGCGCTCTGGCATTACTCTCCGAGGTGACCAGCTCGACGCGCGTTATATCCGGATGGTCGCGTGTGACCTCGTCGAGCAGCAGCGTGAAAAGTTGCCGCCCGATTCCCTGGCCCTGCGCTTCCGGATGGACTGCGACAGTGAGGTCACCCAGAACGTGAGCGAAGAGACTCAACTCGCTGCGGTACGCGTGCAGCTCCGCAGCCAATCCAGACAGGCCAGGCACCTCCGCAACGATGAGAATTCCCCGTTGCAGACTTCGGGCAACGAAACCATCCACGTAATCGCTGGTGACCTCACCGGGAGAGCGCGCAATTCCGCCGGGAGTGGCCGCCACAGCCTGATACAGTAGTTGTATGGCGGGTGCGTCTTCGCGCCGGCCCCGCCGAAGGTGCGCAAGCTGTTTCAAATCGTTGGCCTGGTCCAAATA
>JACDCM010000182.1 GCA_013817545.1 Gemmatimonadaceae bacterium
CTCGTCAGGGGCGTTGGGTTAAGGTTGGGCAAGTGATCAGTGATACGTAATACATGCGCGCTCTCTTCACGGATGCGGCGGGCATGATGCGGGAGGCATTCCCGAATCCACACTCCGCAATCCGCAATCCCCTCACCACCCCGTCCCCCGCCCCATATCTCTCAATAGCGCGTCCGGCGATATCGATCGTCCCAGGAATTGTTCGATTACTTCGCGTGAGGATCGTGCAAGTCCGAATTGGTACAGCTGTTCCGATATCCAGGGATACCAGTCTGCATTCGAGTCTGTAATCGCGCCTCGTACCGTCCGCGCGTGCGCGCGAAGATCCGCGATGATTATCGCGCCGATCGCGTAGTTCATCATGTAGCCTGGTGAGTCCACCAGCTGGCCGCGCATCGCCCACCATGACAGTTCGGGATGTGGCTTGATCCTCAGGTAGTCGCGCGTGATGCCGGTCCAGACCGAGTTGGGATCCAACGAAGGATCGCGGTGCACTCTAGCCTCGAAGAGCGACCAGGCGATGTCCATTACTATCCCGAAGTATTTCGCGCGCAGCGACTCACCGAGCCGCGCCGAATCGCCGAGATATCGCACTTGCCACGCGGGCTCATACATCTCGAGAGCCGCAAGATCAGCGAGTGCTTCGGTGTAAGGATCGCTGTCAGGCCAATCATGCAGAGCGGGACGAGCCCGGATCGCGGCGATGTGAATACCGTGCCCTGTTTCGTGCAACATCTCAGCGAGATTGTCGAAACCGCCGATGCGATAGGTCGCGAATATCCACGGTTCGCCCCCTCGCCACACGCCGTCCCGTGAAATGCCACGCCCACCGAAGGTCGTGAACGCAACAGGAGTCTTGTCTGCGCGTGGCTCCAGATCGTACTGAATGCCCAGCTGTACGGGGTCGGCCCCAAGCTGGCGGTAAAATCGGTGGTTCACGGCTCCGAGCTCGTCGAGAGAAATGCGAGAGCTTAGCACTCGGCTCGCCTTACCGGCGACATAGTAGGCGTCCCAAGGCTCGATGAGAGACTCGGGGGTGATGTCACGCCACTTCGCGAGAACGCTGACGAGCCATTTCTCCATCACCGACGGATCTATCCCGAGACGGCGAGCGCTCGCGTCGACTGGGGAAGCACCCGCTTTCCAGCGTGACGCGTCAAGCCGGATCAGGTGCCGATACGGGCTGTGCGCCGAGTTATCTCCGTTCACGCTGCGCCATACCGGATCGAGCGCAAGGAAGAGCCGCTTGCGACGCTCCGGATCATCCGTCCGCCCGAGCATGCCGAGTATGGTCAGACGGTCCAGGGTATCGCTTTCCACGACGATCGTTCGCGCGGCATACGCGTAGCAGTCGTAGACGCGTGCCAAGAGCGAGTCCCTTCCGCGCGAGGCAAGAGAATCGGCGGAGTAAGTGCAGTGGGGAGGGCCGGAAACGGGAGCGGAGTTAGCTACATCCAGCCGCTCGACCAGCTCCCTGTCCATGGTGCGTCGCATGATGCCGAGCGCGCGCCGATCATCCGAGCCGAGCATTTGAGAGTCCGGTTCAGCGAGCAGCGCGACGACCGCGGGACGTGCGGCAGTGTAGCGTGCCAACAACTCACGAATGCTCTCGCCGCGAACGTTTCGATCAGCGCCCCGGTATGTCGTAACATCGATCTGATCCTTGAGGGAGCGCAGATCGTGATAGGCGGACTCCGCCCTGGCGAGCCGGTTGAAGTGTGCCGGTGAGTTGACCGCCGGAACGGGACGGCACGCGGCAGCGAGCGCGAAGACAAGGAGCGCGGATTGCGCTTGGGTCTGGAATGCTGTCATGCGTGATGGAGAAGGGAGGACGCAGGAGGTGAGCAGGAAAGCAACACGCAGCTCGTTGCGTGCGAAGAGGGGATTAAGCTACGTTCAGCCGATGCGACTTTCACTCCCTTGCATTGCTGCACTTGGAATTCTCGCTGCCGCGTGCGCCCGCCGTCCAGCGGCCACGTCGGCGCCAGCTCCCACGGCCGCGCCCGCAGCGGCGGTTGCACCAACACCAGAAGGCCTGGCTCGCGCCGCGGCCGAACCCTGGCTACTGCTCATTGATAATGGCCAGTATGGTGAGAGTTGGGACATGGCAGCGACCGGATTCAAGACCGCCATCACGCGCGACGGCTGGCAGAGCGCTGTCACTGCAGCCATAGGTCCACTGGGCAGGCTCAAATCGCGAACGCTGGGCAGCGCGCAATACACGGAGAAGCTTCCAGGGGCGCCACCTGGAAAGTACGTCGTCATGCAATACAACGGCGTTTTCGCCGAGGGTGCGGCGGTGGAAACAGTGGTACTGGTACTGGATACTGACAGTAAGTGGAGGGTGTCAGGTTATTTCGTGCAGTGACGAGTGGAGGATTGCGCAATCCCTCACCCTCTCCTGCGCCACAAAAAGTAGATCGGAATTCCCGTCAGCACGAGGAGGTAGCCCGCCCCGGAAGTCGCCGGAGTGAGATACGCGAGGTCGACTATCAGGAGTATCGCCAACGCAATATAGATGAGTGGCACGACCGGATATCCGGCCGTGCGATAGGGCCGCTCGAGGTGGGGCGCCTTGCGTCGCATGACGATCACAGCGCCCACCATTAGAGCGTAGAAAACCAGATCGACCGAGATGATGTACTCCAGGAGTTGCGTGTACACGTTGCCATAGGTCACGGTGCCGTCGTCTTTCACCGTCACGGTACGAGGCAGCGTCAGGAACGCCGCCCACACTCCTTGAATCATCAGCGCAGCCGCGGGAACATGCTTGTCGTTCACGGTGCCGACGCGAGCGAAGAACAACTTGTCGCGCGCCATCGCGTAGGAGACGCGCGCGCCCGCCAGGATGAGCCCGTTGTTGCAGCCGAATGTGGAGATGATGATCGCTATCGCCATCAGAACTGTACCCGGTGCACCGAAAATCTGATGCATAACGGCTGTAGCGACGCGGTTCTGTGGCGCCGTCTGAATGCCGGCAAGGGGAAGCGTGACGACATACGCAAGGTTCGCCAACAAGTACAGCGTCACCACGAGCGCGCATCCATACAGCAGCGCGCGCGGCAGGTTGCGTCCAGGGTCGCGCACCTCGCCCGCCGTGAAGGTGACGTTGTTCCACGCTGACTGCGCAAAGAGCGGCCCCACCATCGCTCGGCCGAGCAGCATCACCAGTGCCAGGCTGCCGGTGACTCCGAGTGCCGGCTGAGCGACTTCAGCAGTCCAACCGTTGGACCAGGAGTCCCACCACGATGACGTGAACGCCGCGCTGGCGCGGTTGGCGCCGAACACCAGTCCGAGAGCGATGAGTGCGGCGAGCGCGGCGGTCTTGGTGAAGGTGAACGTGTTCTGGATCCACTTTCCCATCGCGAGGCCGCGGGTATTGATCACGGTGAGCAGCAGGATCATGAGGATGGCTACCAGCTGCTGCGTCGACAGGCTGAGCGCGTATCCGCCGAGTCGCACGGGCTCGACGAGATAGCTGGTCGCCGAAACCGAGGGAGCCAGCACGCCGACGAAATTAGCGAAGGCAACAGCGACGGCGGCGATGGTTCCGGTCTGTATCACGATGAGGAGAGCCCAACCGAAGAGAAAGCCCGCCAGCGGACCGTAGGCCTCGCGAAGAAAGACGTACTGTCCGCCAGCGCGCGGCATCATTGCCGCAAGCTCGGCGCATGAGAGTGCGCCAGTGATCGTCAGCACCCCCGCCAGAGCCCACGCGGCAAGCAGCCAGCCAGGCGAGCCGACAAGACGGGATGACTCCGCCGAAACGATGAAAATGCCCGAGCCAATCATGGATCCTACGACGATCATTACCGCATCGAGGAGCCCTAGCTTGCGCTCGAGTGTGGGTGGCTTGGCAGGTTCTTCGGTTATCGCCGTCATAAGAGCGGATAGAGTTGGTGATCGGGTAAAAACTCATAGTTGGCAGCACCGCTGGAATGCGATCGCATCAGCTCACTGCAATCGCACGCGGGTTTGCAAGACAGTAGCACGCCAGGTGGGGAAAGGAAGAGCCGTTGCGGTTGTATACTTTAGTTCACAAAGTACTTGCATCTACAGAGGCACGCAGTTATGCTGAACTTCACCTGCGAGAAAGCCATGTGCGTCAGCGGTTCTTCAATTCCGAAGTTGCCGCTCTTGCCAGGGAGGCTCGCGTACCTGCTGTGATTCCTGACCTCTTCTGGCATGACCCAAATGGTACCCATCACTTCCACGGCGTGGCGTCGTCACTATCAGCAAAGCGCGTCTATCGAGCCCCCTATTCCGTGGCATCTGGGCGCGACTTTATCAGCGACCGAACGACGCGTAATTGCCGATTCCGTGCGAGAGTTCCAGCTCGGCGAGAGCTCCGAGGGTCGGAACCTGATCGTCGCCGCAAAAGCATACGCGGAGAGAACCGGCGATCACGAATACGTGCCGGCCATTGAAGCCTTTATTCGGGAAGAACAGCGCCATGCGCGGTATCTCGGACGTTTTCTGGCGACCGAGGGAATTCCGCTTGCGCGGCATAGCTGGGCTGACAGCGTTTTCCGGCGGCTGCGCAGAGGCGCGGAGCTGGAAGTCACGATCAGCGTTTTGCTGACGGCGGAGATCATCGCTCAGGTGTATTACGAGGCATTAAGTCATGCCACAGGATCGCCGGTTCTCCGCGCCATTTGTCAGCGCATTCTCGCCGACGAAGCGGAGCACGTGCGCTTCCAGGCGGAACGGCTCGCTATCCTGCGAAGTGGAAAGCGTGCCTCGCATATCCGGACAGCCTGCGCGCTGCAGCGTCTGCTATTTGGAGCGGCGATGCTCGTCGTCTGGTATAAGCACGCCCAGGTCTTGCAGCAGGGCGGTATGCCGTGGCGGATCTACTGGCGGTCCTGCTGGGTCGCGTTCACGGCGGCATACGAGAAAATGCGGCCGGAGCGATATGCGGTGAGTGGCGTCGAGAATGACAAGCGCTACTCGCATGTATCAGCCCCCGCTGGATCGTGAGCGTTGCTTGTCGACGTCAAACAGAATGTCGCTCAGGCTGACTCTTCGGCGCTGGCCGCTGCTCGTCACTCGGTGCCACATTGTGCTGCATGAACACCAGAAAGAGCTTTGTGGGATTCCGACCTCAGGCGATGACCTTCCTTCGAAATCTTGCGCGCAACAATCGCAAGGAGTGGTTCGAGGCGCATCGCGAAGAGTACGACCGCGAGGTGAAGGCGCCGCTCGTGGAGCTGGTGGAGGAAGTTGACGCGCGCCTCGCCACTATCTCTCCCGAGATCGTCGGAGATCCCAAGCGGTCCATCTTCCGGATCTACCGAGATGTTCGCTTTTCCAAGGACAAGTCGCCGTACAAAACGCACGCCGCATGCTGGTTCTATCATCGTGATGCGGGGCACGGTGTAGGCAGCGACGCGGCGCATGGTGGTGCTGGATTCTATTTTCACATGGAGCCGGGGCGGACGATATGCGGCGGTGGAATCTGGATGCCGCCGCGGTCGGCGCTAAACAAAATCCGTGACGCGATCGCCGAATACCATGAGGAGTTCGAGGAGATCGTATCGCTGCCCGCGCTACGCAAGCGGTTTGGTGACATGGACAGTGACTCGATGCTAAGCCGAATGCCGCGCGGCTTCGCGCCGGGCCATCCAGCGGAAAAATGGCTGCGTTACCAGTCGTTCACCCTGGGGCGCTCGCTGTCGGCGCGTGAGCTGGAGAGCGCGAGTCTACCGCGCACGCTGGAGAAGGATTTCCTGCGCGTGCTTCCGTTCGTGCGGTGGCTCAACAAGGCGGTCGGGTTGAAGGCGCACTCGCGGCGGTAGGAAGTTCTCGATAAGTCAAAGGCTCTGACGATCGGCCGCCCACGTTTCGCGTTGGCCCTATGCCGTCAATCGATGCTTCATGCGTGGGACCGATGCGTCCGCGCGCGGCGGCCTGCCGCAATGTTTCGTCATGCGTCCTTGTCCTCTCCCTTCCGCCGAGCGTAACGTATGGCAATGGCAACCGCGGCCGACCGCTGGACTCCCGATCGCGTACGCGCGCTTCCTCAAGACGGCAACCGCTACGAGGTCATCGACGGCGAGCTTCTCGTGACGCCGGCACCTCGGCTCGTGCACCAACGGGCGTTGAGAGAGCTGTTCCGGCTGCTGGATGAGTACGTCGTGGCGAACGATCTCGGCGAGCTGCTCTGGTCGCCCGCAGACATCTCGCTGGATCCCGAGTCTCTCGTTCAGCCGGATCTCTTTGTCGTGCCTCGACGGGGGGAGGCGGCCTACCGTAACTGGACTGACGTCACCGCTCTTCTTTCAGCCGTCGAAGTCCTGTCCCCGGGCACGGCGCGCGCTGACCGCACGGTGAAGCGGCGGTACTACCAGCGCTCCGGCGTTGGCGAGTACTGGATTGTCGACCTCGACGCTCGTCTAGTGGAGCGGTGGCGCCCCTCCGATGATCGCCCTGAGGTGGTGGCGGATGAGCTGGCGTGGCAACCGGATCAAAGTTGCCTCTCGCTCGTGATTGATCTCCCCCGGCTCTTTCAGGCAATCCATCGCGAGGCATGAACTGAAGAGACTGCGCCAGTTATGCACCCGACCACTCATCTCTAACGAACGATCGCCCTCGCGCGCTGCCACACCCCTACTCGCACTGCCTGCGCGTCCAGCCGCTCGTCAGCCACCAGTACCCATCCCCCAGCCCGCGCGATCACTTCCGCTATCGAGTGCGCCGGCCAGCGTGCGTTCGCGAGCGTTGATGTCACACTGACTATTCTGCCACTTCGCATCTTCTCGAGTGAGATCCGCAGCTCTTCAATTACCTCCTGACGCTCATCGCCTGACAGATCCATGTAGAAAGTTCTGACCTGTCCCGCATGCTCCGCCCGCGTCACGAGGGGGCGCACGCGCAACCAAAGGCTGGCAGGTAGAGTGCGCTCGGCCGTTCGGGCGATCCTGCGCTGGACCACAGGCTTGAGCGCTTCCCCAGCGCCCGGGGGAGCCAACAGGCCCGCGTGCACCGCGAGGTACCAGTCGAGCACGGGCGGCGCCGCGAATCGAACCTCCACCGCTGACACGACCAGCGTGCGATCGCCTCCAGCGGAGTTCGCTGCGATTCGAGCTAGCAGCGCTGGATCCGATTGCGCTGTCGTAGACCGCCAATCGCGCGAAGGCAGACTCACGAGCATGGCCACCCATGCGGCGCTGAGCACGCCGGCGAGCAGCAGGCGCGCCGGCACTTTCCCGCGGAACCGCGTCCACCATTCAGTTACCGCAAAGCCGCTGAGAAGAAAGAGCGCGGGAAAGACGGGGAGAATGTGCCGCAGATGCTTGGTCTGGTGTACCTGCGCGACAAGCAGCTGCAGCCCGACGAAGAAGACAAGAAAGCGAACGTTTCGCCCTCCCCGTCTCACGGCGGTCAGCCACGCTGCGATGAAGAGCGCGAGTATCCCCGGCGAGCCGGACATGTCGAGCATCGCGCGCGGATAGAACAGCCACCACTCCAGGCCGCTCGCCTGGTCGGCATTCCATGGTTGGTTGACGAGGGCCTGCCAGGTAGAAAGTATTTTGGGAGGATACATGAACCACACGACCCAAACGACGCCCATCGGCACAATCGCGTAAGCGAGTTGCCGGCGCGTTACCCGCCCAGGACGCACCATCCATTCGGCAGACAGAAAAAGTATAAGTGCAAGGAGCAGCAACAGTCCGTAGTTGGTCTTCACGAAATAGGCGATGATTACGGTAACGCCGAGCAGCGTGTAGTAAATCGGTCGAGCGGTTGGACTGGTCGTGCGAAAGAACGCCAGAAACGCAGCTGCTAACGCCAGCAACCCTGTGGACTCGAGCATCGCTTGCGAGGCATGCGTGAGCAGGGTGGGGGACGTGAGCGCGAGCGCGGCCGCGATAAGCCCGCTCGCTGCCGGCCTGAGCCAGATTTGGCCGTGTTCCAAAGCATCAGGGCGTGTGCCCACGACGTGTCTTCCAGCGACATACAGCACAGGAGCGAGAATCGCATATGCCAGGACGCTCACTGCACGTGCACTCGCCTCGCTCGGCCCCGCAACGAGGAACGCCGCCGCGGCGAGCCAGGAGTGCAAAGGAGGCCAGTAGACCTGACGGTA
>JACDCM010000183.1 GCA_013817545.1 Gemmatimonadaceae bacterium
GAGTAGGGGCGAGTGGGGCCGCGTTCCAGCATGCGCTCAATCTGTAGAGCCACGCCCATCAGGGCCCGCGGAGTGAAATCGGGAAGGAATGTGAAATACCGTACACTCTCAGGTTGAAGATCCTCGAGCGATTTCAGGCTGCGCGGATCGATCCACCACTCGGTTCCCTCGTCGATGCTCTTGAGGATGGGAAAGAGATAGCCCATGTAAAATCGGAAGAGTGGGTTTCGTGGGTTGCTTTCGTGCACCAGCAGACGCCCACCGGGCTTGAGAACTCGGGCGATCTCGCGGAAGGCGCTTTGCTGCGCTTCTCGTCCGGGGAGATGATGCAGCACCCCAATCGTATAGATGAAATCCAGGCTCGCATCGCCAAAGGGAAGCTCCAGCGCGCTGCCCGCGAGCACCGGGGTCGGCCCAATGCGCTTTTGTCCTGCCGCCAAAAGCCCAACAGACGGATCCAGCCCAACCACCCGATAGCCTCGCTCACGGAGCGCCGCTGTCTGCAGGCCAAGTCCGCAGCCCAAGTCCAGACCGATGCCCGCGGCGGCGGGAGATTTGGGCAGGGCCTCCGTCATGAAACCGACTTTGCGGTCGATCAGCAGGTCCCACACGTGCGGCGACCACTGGGCATTGTAATCCTGAGCTATCGCGTCGAAGTGTGCGGCTCCTTCAGGCACTCGCGCTGCGGTGCCTGCGCGGAGCTCCCGCCAGAGGAAGAACACGCCGACCGTCAGAGCCGCGCCTGTACTCGTGAGACGAAGAAGCGAGACAACCAGGACCGCCGTCTCGACCGCCAGTCCTGTGCGTGTAAGCTCCGCGATCGCAAGACTTCCCGTAACACCGACGCCCGCGGGTAGTAGCGTGACCGCTCCAAGCAAAGTCGAGGTCGCGAACATGCGAGCACCCTCGGCCGGACCAATGACGACGCCCAAAGCTCTGGCTGCCACCGAAAGCAGAAGACTGGCCAGTGCCCAGGCGGCAAGTGACAGCACAAGCGATATCGCCACTGAGCTCGGCGAACGAAGCCTCGTCAATGCGCTCACTGAAATGCCTACCCGAGATCCCGCTGGCCATATCGCCATGGCGGCAACGACAGCAACGGCGAAAAACAATACACCAACACGTACCGACGTTGTGCCGCCGGAAGAATCGCTCATGAGCGCCGTAAAGATCGCCAGTAGGGCAATCGCGGCGACGTCATACAGGCGCTCGAGTACCAATACCGCCAGCGATATGCGGATCGGCACTCCGAACCGCCGTTTGAGGAACACCCCGCGGATAGCTTCCCCGACATAGGCGGGAGTCGCCGTGCCGGGAAGCCCCGCGACGTAGCTGTGCAGGGTAGGTCGTATAGGCAGCCGAACTCCAACCTGCCGAAGCAGAAATTGCCACCGGATGAATCGGATAAACAGCCACGCGGCAGTGAGTGACAGGGCGAGCACGACGAAGGGTATCCGTGCGCCAAGTACTCCCTGAACGAGACTTTCCCCTCCCGCGGAGCGCACCCACCAGGCGGCGAGTATGCCGCCCAGAAGGAGCGGCAGGGCCAGCAGGATCGGACGGGGCAGACGCCTCATGAGCCGGACTCGCGATGGACTCCCAGCTTGGCGAGCAGTGGATCGAGGTCAAACCCCATTCCCTCGAGGGTCGCCACTACATCGATGATGTGCGGGCCCCCTTCAAGTGGCACCGATCGGAAAAGAATGCCACGCGGAATGCTCAGCCAGCGACTGCCGGCCGGTGTGGGTGGCCGCAGTGCGCGATGCGCCGCAAGGATGGAGTCGCTGCGGACGAGCACAACCGTACCGGCGCTGTCGCTGCCCAAAACATGCCACCCTGCAGGTACCGGATCCGTAAGTCGCTGCAACAAGTAGTTAGCGTCAGCGTTGATCGTTTCCTGGTGACGCGCGTAGCGGTTCCAAACGAGCGGGGATCCACCATAGGAACGATTGGGGACGGCCGGATCCCAGTCGTACGGAAAGACCATCTCGAGCAAGGTGCTCGCATCAAACACCGCGGCATCGCTCGCCGAGTAGTCGCCGACGCGTTGCACAACGGTGGCGCCGACGGTCCGCCCAGCATCATGCACGTTGAACCGGCGGGGGAGAGCAAGGAGCAGCGCGATCGCTGCCGCTCCGAGCCAGATGCGGCCAGCTAACCGGTGCCCCTGCGCTACGCGTAGCGCGACGGCCACCGGGAGCAACATCGCCGGCACGAAGTGATGCAGCGAGACGTGGGCTTGAACGAAGAAAAAGAGGAAGTACGCGAGCGTGACCAGAGTGAGTGCGCGCGCAATGGGGTCTTGCGAGCGCCATGCGAAGATTGCGATCCATGGAAAGAGGCCGCAGGGGATCGCTACGTACAAAAAGCGCGTGAGATCGGTGAACTGTAGAAACGCGAAATACCGGAGTATTCCGGCGAGGCCATACTCCCCGCCTGGAGGAGCAGACCCCAATGCGAGCAGCAGCTTCGGCAAGAAGGCGGCTATCACCATCGTGCCCAGGAGGAGGCCTCCAGTGAGCAGTATCTCGCGCCAAGGTCGTGGGCGTACGATCAGCCACCTCGCCACGATCCAGAATCCAACGAGAATGAGTCCACTTGGCAATGAGATGTACGCCAGCGCGATGAACCAGGCGAGCCAACCGGTCTCTTTCCGAATGGCTGCAATCGGAACTCCGAGCCAGACGATCATCAATAGCGTGTCCTGCGTGGCCGGAAGCGCAATGTCCGCGCTGTACGGGTTGTAGGTCGCGCTGAACGCCATTGCCAATGCGTAGCTCGCCAGACTTATCAAAAGGGCGGCCAGTGTGACACCCTCCATCACAAATTCAACGCGGCCGGCACGCGCGAGAGTCAGCAGTCCGGCACCAAGCAAAGGCAGATACAGTAGAAAGGGAATTCGCGCCGCAAACTCCACCTCTCCGAACAGCCGCAGAAACCAGGCGTTCGGAAACGCGAAAAGCATCGACGTAATACCGGGGAAGCCCGCGATCGCGCCGGCGGAGTCGGGCCAGAAAGGCATGGCATGGCGCAGGAGAAGTCGGGATGACTCGAATGCGTGTGCGCCGTCACCGTTGAACGACTCGAACAGCAGCTTGGGTGACAGGACGAAGTACGCCACGACGGCAATCGCAACGAGTCCCGCCAACTCCAACCGCCAGGCGTCCCGAGACAATGCCACGGTGGGCGAACGCTGTTTGGCTCTCCACCAGGCGATTACTCCGGTCGCTGCGCTCAAACCAAGCAGAACCAGCGCGTACACCGTGCCCCGCAATGCGGCTCCTGCAATGGACTGAGCCATCGCGCTCGCCACACTCACCAGTACCAGAGAAATGCCGAATCCATAAAACAGCCATTCCGACGGTGTGCGGCTTCGACCGATTGCAAAAGCGAGCAGGAGACCAGGCGTCAATACGAGCGTACACGCGCTGAATGCCACCAGCGGAACGAGCAGGTACAGCAGTGCGGCGTGCCCCGCCACAAACCATGGATTGGCGGGTGTTGCGACGCTTGCCAGCGCCGACGCACGGCCAATGGCACCGGGAGCAAGCAATACCGGGAGGGACAGCAGTGCGAGGATACCGCAGAGTCGGCCGATTTCTCGCGAGGTCGCGGCAGGCGCTGTCAGCGCGGAGGGGTGTCCGATTTCACGCTGCGTTGGGGCCGGGGCTGTCACTGTGCCCGCATCCAAATCGGCGCGCAGCGGTGAAGAATCAGATTGAAGGTGGTGAGGGGTAACAAATTCGCGTCTCGCCGACACTTGGTCGTCGATTTCACGGAGGCCGTAACGCTTGAATCCTAATGTATTTATGGAATCGAGGTAGGCATGATACAGGCCATAGCGCCAGTGCCTCTACGCAGTCCCTGGCACTACCTGCATGTGCCGGGACTGTTGACGCAATGCCACAGCGTGACTGTCTCGCGCTTCAATGGAGTCGGCTCAAATAATGGTCGATGCCCAACTACGGCAGTGTCCGACCGGCAGCATTCACGCGGAAGACGCCCAGCTAACGCATCCAATCTGGACAGGACCGACAGGATGGAAAGGATGAAAAGTCCAGTCGCCAATGACGCGGCGCCTCACCATGTTTATCGTTCACTGCAACAACTCAAGTTCATACCGCAGACGGGCCATCTGCCTGCCTGATTTCAACATGGTGGCCTCGTCCACATAAGTGGTACGCCTGACGCCCTTCTGGATTCGCCGCCCCTTTCTCGTCCTCAAGGACGCCCTGGTCGACCGTGAACGCCCGGATCTCGCCGCGCTCGCGCGGATCGACGACCCGGAGCGGTTCGTATGGGCAATCCTTCCCCACGCCGCCCGGACGTTTTCCGCCTGCATAGCGCTACTTCCTTCCCGTGCCGCGCTGCCGGCGGCAGTGGCGTATCTGTTCTGTCGAATGCTGGACACCTATGAGGATCTGGTTCCGGATCGAACAGAGCGCGAAGCGTCGCTCCTCGCGTTCGCCGCTCGCCTCGATGGGGCCGTTGCTGACAGGCATCTCTCACCCGCACCTTCCATCGCCGCGGCGAACGACTGCGACGAGCGCGACCGCGCGCATCTTCTTCTCGTACAGCGCTGCGCCCTGGTTGACCGGCTGTTCATGTCATTCGACGGCCCGACGAGGCGCGTCGTCGCCGATCTCGTGCGGGACATGGCTGACGGAATGCGCTGGTCGTCGGAGACCTTTGCGTCGCAAGGTGGCGTGCTCGACGGAGAAGAGCAGCTCGCGAGATATTGCCGCCATGTGCTCGGTAATCCGGTCATCTTCACGGTGCGGCTTCTGCGTCTGGGACGGGGTCTCGATACGTCGCTCGGCGCGGACGAAAGCGCCCGCGCGATGCGGGTAGGCGAGATGGGTCAGCTCGCGAACGTCACGCGCGACCTCGAAAAAGACCTCCGCCGCGGAATTGCGTACGACGCATCGCTTCGCGCCGACCTTGGCCGCGACGTAAGGGGAGACGCGGCGGCAATGGAGCGCGTCAGGTTCGTTCGCGAACGGCTGTTGCGAATGGCCCTGGTGCGCGCGCCGTCCTATGGCCGCATGGTGGACGGGATGCGGCTCCCGCGCGTGAGCCTCGCTCGGGCGTCAGCTGTGGTCATGCTGCTCTTTACGGAGCGGTACTTCCGGAGCTGCGCCCGGCGGGTGGGTCTGCCACAGTGGTCCGGTCCGGATTCGGCGGCGGCCATTTTCGTCCGTGGGTTTCTCGCTTGGGCGTCGCGGCATCGAGCCACGCGGGAGATTGCGAGGGTGGAGGGTGCTTTTCTCGAATGCGCACGGGGGTCTTGAAATAGAGGCACTCTGCTTCTTTGCGCAACGAGTGCACCCGAACACCGGTCAGTCAGTTAGTTACGCTCCGGGAAGGTCGCCATTACGCGCTGTTCGAGCGTCGTAACTTCCCGATCGGCGTCGCGCAGTTCCCCCAGACCGCTCTCCAGCTTGACCCGCTCGGTCTCGAGAAATCTTCCGTACGGCGCCACGATCTCGACGATCTGCTGTTCGTAGCGTCCGAGCTGCTCCTCGAATTTGGTGCGCAGGAGCTTGGCAAGGTCTTCGTTAAGCTTCGCGATCTTGGCTTCGAACTCGTTCACGAGCCTGCGCCGGCGAGCGGGGATTATCAGCCAGCCCGCGATCGCGAAGATTGTGGCGGTCAGGACTCCAGTAACGTCGAGTGCGGCGGTTGTAAAAGCCGCGACGAGAATGCCGCCGAGGCCTATTGCGAGCACGTTCACGCCGAATGCAGTCGTGACAGCCTCCTTCACTGACTCGACTATTTGCCGAGCTTCCTTGTCGGTATCGAACTCGCCAAGCCGGCGCTCGATGGGCTCACGCAACCGGGCAAAAAGCTCTTCGCGATTGTAGTGGAACTCCGTGTCCCCGTGCGGCGCGAGCGCACCTGATTCGCGCAGCCGCACGGTGTGCGCATCCAGCTCTGCGAATACGCTGCTCCAGAGCCTCAAGTTCCGCTGCACTGTCCAGTCGACCATGCGGTGCACGACTCCCTCGATCTCGTTAGGCGAGTCGCGAACTACTTCTGCGCGAAACCGGTTCTCGACCGCGTCCTTGTTGCGCAGGAAATTCGCGTTCCCGATTCTGATGGTTCGCTCGAACCATGATCTGCCGCGGCCCTCGAGCTCGTACAGCACATTGCGCACTTCAATGAGGTAGCGCTCCGAGTCCGATCGCATCTCCGCCGAGTATGCATCCAGCTGCTCGCGGATGGAGCGCAGCACGCGCGCGTCCTCGTGCACCACGAGGAGACGCCCATCGAGTGCGGTGATATTTCCCTTCAGCAAATTCCGCAATACGCCGAGTGGCGTGAGGAGCTTGAGACGCACGCGCTCGATTTCACGGAGGGTTTCGAGCACATACTTTTCGAGCGCGGGATATTCGTTACGCGGATCCGGCGCCACTGATGCAGCCGCAGGCGCCCCAGATGCAGCTGGTGCGGTCGCACCTCTTCGTACGGCGAGCTTGCCGCGCAGAGCCTGCAGCGCGCTGATGAAATACATGGTGGGCGACGAAGCTCCGAGCCGGGTCGTGATTTCGCGAGTCAGGTATTCGCGCACCCGATCCACCTGATCGTCGGAGTTGCGCCGATCGACGCCGTTCACAACGAATACGACTTTCTTTCCCCATTCACGGATGTGCGTGAGAAAGTCGAGCTCGCTCGCGGTAAGGGGCTGCAGCAGACTCGTCACGAAGAGCACGAGATCCGCGCGCGGAACGAATCCGCGTGTTATCGCCTCTTCCATGCGCTCGATGGAATTGGTTCCCGGCGTATCCACGATATCCAGATCGCGGAGCACCTCCAGCGGGTAGTGGTATAGATGCACGTTCTCGCCGATGGACTTGGGCGGACCGGCCTCACCGTAGCTCAGGATGGAGATGGCACGCGTAGTCGGCAGGTCACCCATCGCGAAAACTTCATCGCCGAGCAGGGCGTTGATGAACGTGCTCTTGCCTGTGTTGTACTCACCTACAATGACCAGCAGGAAGAGCTCGTCCATCTCGTTCACGAGCGACGCCAGGCGCTCGACGTCCGCGGGCGGGGCGTCGGATTTCGCAAGCGCGTCGCGCACGCGGAGCACGAGACGCCGTTCCAGCGCTACGAGCTCGCCCTGTTGCCGAGTGAGAACCTGTTCCAAGCTGTGACCTCCGCGAAGCGTTTGCGCGAACGGGATGCTAGTTGTGTGCCCTCGAATTTTGTACCGGTCGATGCGAACTCAACCTATCAGCCCATTCGAGATGGCTGATGGTCGTTGTGGTTGATCCATCCGTGCGCCGGATTGACCGTGACCGGACGGATAATCGCCGGCGGTTAGTGGCTGAGCCGTGAGTGGATTGACGTCACGCGCCTCGACGCCAACGGGCCCACGCCCACGAAAGAAAGACGAGCACAGCGAAGACTACCGGCGTCACGATGAGAGGCTCGAGCCATCGCGTAAGGGGGAGATAGGACCGGCCCCATACGCACGCTTCCGAGGACTCGAAGCCCTGCCGGCACTTCCACGCCAGCTCAACATGCGGCGCGGCAACACCGATAGCGAGCGCGCAGAGCAGCTGAGGCCACAGCCGTCGTATGCCGCCTGGCTCGCTCATTCGCGCGCCATTCGCCGCATCTGCCACCAGAGGGCAAGAGCCCACGCGGCCAGCAGCAGACAGACTACAGCACCTGACCCGAAGACGACGCGGCACGTCGTTGGCGATGCGTCCACCATGCGTCGGGCGGTGTCGATGTCACCGCGCCCGAAGCCAACCTTGATTGCTGGGGACCACCTGGCGCGAACGCTATCCATGCTCCTGCTGCGGCAAAACCGAGAAGAGTGAGTGCGGCAAAGGCATGATTAGCCGCGGAACGACCGGAGATCTTCGCGCCTAGGGCGAGTGCGGACATCGTCAACGTGAAAGCACATACATACGCGACGAAGTACGGCACCTTGAGATCGGGATTTCTCGTGTAGCCCAGCCAGATAAGCAGCCCGGCCATGCCCAGCAAGGCGACTACGACGCCCTTTTCACCGTTCGCATTGGGTCGCTCTCGTGGCGATGGTTTTTGCATGGGGAGTGACTACGCCTCAG
>JACDCM010000184.1 GCA_013817545.1 Gemmatimonadaceae bacterium
AGTTCCCTGCACCAGGAACGTCGCGTCGTTTCCGGCTTCAGAAGCCGCATCCTCGAACACGTCGATGAAGGTGTGGCCAATGCGCCGCCGCTTCTCCTCGGGATCAGTGACGCCTGCGAGGGCCGCCAGAAACCGGGCACGAGCATCAACCACGACCAGGTCGAGGCCCAGGTGCGCGCGAAATGTGCGTTCGACCTGTTCACGCTCATGAGCTCGCAACAGACCAGTGTCGACGAATATGCAAGTCAGCTGGTCGCCAATTGCGCGGTGGACAAGCGCCGCCGCCACCGAAGAATCAACTCCACCCGATAGGCCACAGATTACCTTCGAATCTCCGCAGAGCGTTGTAACCTTCTTTACTTCATCCTCGATGAATGCGCCTGCCGTCCAACTCGGCTCTGCTTCACAAATGCCGAAGACGAAGTTCAAAATAATCTCCCCGCCGCGCGGCGTGTGCGCGACTTCCGGGTGAAATTGCACGCCGAAGATCGGGCGGGTTTCATGTTGAAAGGCGGCGATCGAGGCGTTCGAGCTGCGAGCGGTAACGTCATACCCAGCGGGTGCCGTCTCGACATGATCGCCGTGACTCATCCATACGGACACTGGCTCCGATTGCGTAAAGCCGGCGAAAATACCTTCACTGCGCTCGACCAGAAGTGCCGCGCGTCCGTACTCTCGCCGGCCGCCACGCGTAACGCCGCCACCCTCAATGTGCGCGATCAACTGCATCCCGTAGCAGATGCCAAGCACCGGCGCGATTTCCAGAAGGCGGCGATCGGCCGTGGGCACGTTCTCACCATAAACGGAATTCGGCCCGCCGCTGAGTATTATGCCGGTCGGATTCCACTCCGTCACCCACTCGATCGTGCGCGTAGGCGGATGAATCTCGGAATACACACGCGCCTCGCGCACGCGGCGGGCGATGAGCTGTGTAAACTGTGAGCCGTAATCCAGAATGAGGATGCGGCTCGTCATCGGGAGGAGTGCGGAATGAGGCCTTGGAGTTTGTAAGTCATTGCGACCGGCGCAGCGGCGAAGCAATCCCATCGTACCGACCCTGAGGTTGCTTCGGACATTGTATGTCCTCGCACCGCCTGACCTCGCAGCGACCTGGAGATTACTTCGGACACTCTTGTGTCCTCGCAATGACTGATTCCACTCCCAATCCCCCACCCCCAACTCCCCAAAATCACCGCCGCCACTCCGCCTCGTCGAGAGTGATAATCTCCACCTCGCGAGTATCCAGATTCAGGATCGCCGCTGACGGTATGCCGTACAGCCAGCCGCACGCCTCGCCGGGATTGATCATGACTGAATCGCCAGTTCGCTCCACGGATCGCACGTGCGAACATCCGTGAACGACGATTATGTGCGCATCGAGGGACCGCTGGTGCACTTCACCGAGCTCATGCACAACCAGAACACGGTTGCCATCCAGCTCGACACTATGGGGAGATTCGTAAAGCTCCACGCCCAATCCCTTGCTTGCTTCAGCGCGAAGACCTTCACGGTCGCCGTCGTTCCGACCGAAGACGCCAGCGACAGCCAGGTGATGATCGAAGAACGGCTGCAACGAGAATGGCGAACAGTGATCTCCTGCATGTAGAACGAAGCCTATGCCGGCTTCGGCAAAGCGTCGAGCAAACTCTGCGATGGCGGGTACGCGGTCGTGCGAGTCGGCAATGAGTCCCACGCGCATTAGACATCCCTCCATGCGAGTTCGGTGAGCTCATGGCCGGTCAGGTCCGCATACTCCTCACGCTCTGTAGCGACAGCCCATCGGTCGCCATCGACTATGACTTCCGCCGCGCGCGGCCTTGAGTTGTACGTGGAAGACATACAGAAGCCATATGCCCCGGCAGACCTGATCGTCAGCAGGTCATCCGGTTCAGCAGCGTCCATGGACCGGCCGAGCGCGAAGAAGTCGCCGGACTCGCACACCGGTCCCACCACGTCAAATACCCCGCGCACTCCGGTGGGCCGCACCGATTCGATGTGGTGATAGGCGTTGTAGTGCGATGGCCGCAGCAAATCGTTCATGCCGGCATCGGTGATGATGTACTCTCTGCCCCCGCTCCTCTTCCGATACAGAACACGCGTCAACAAAAGTCCGGCGTTCCCTACAAGAAACCGGCCGGGCTCGAGGATCAAGGTGAGTGGGACGTTTTGAATAACTCCATGTATTGCCGCTGCGAAGGCCTCGACGTCAGTTGCCTTCTCATCGTCATAAGTGACAGCTAGTCCGCCGCCGATGTCCAGATATGCAATATCGTTTGCGCCCTCCAGGCGCAGCTTCTCGTACAGCTGGAGCAGGCGCTCCGTTCCGGCCCGGTAGGGTTCCAGGCTCGACACCTGCGATCCGATATGCATGTCGAGGCCACGGAGGCGAATGTTGGGAAGAGAAAGCGCAAGCCGCCCGACCGGGATCGCTTCGTCGTAGGCAATCCCGAACTTCAGGCCGCGCTCCCCCGTGCGAGTGTATGGGTGCGGCGTGTCCACTGTCACTTCCGGATTCACACGCAGAGCGATGGGGGCGACCAAGCCCAGCTCTCCTGCTATCTCGTTTAGGAGATACAACTCCCCTTCGCCCTCCACGTTTACCATGAGAATGCCGGCGGTAAGCGCTTCCCGCAGCTCGGTTCTGGTTTTGCCAACGCCACTAAAAACGATATCGCGTCCTCGGAAGCCGGCGCGCAGCGCCCGGAATAGCTCTCCGCCCGACACGATGTCAACGCCGGCACCAAGCTCGCGCAAGAGCGAGAGAATGGCGTGACTCGAGTTCGCTTTCATGCTGTAGTGTATCCGATGAGGCACCGCTTGCAGAGAGCTGATGAGGCTCCCATACTGACCCCGAACCGCCGCCGCGTTGTAGACGTAAGTAGGCGTGCCTACTTCAGCGGCTATCGTCTCGAGGGTGACAGCAGATATGCCGGCTGCGGAGTCAGAAGAGGAGATCGTGGGCGCTAGTAAGCCTTCGCCCACAATGCCTCCGTAGTGGCGTCTGCGTTGCAAAGCAGACAGCGGCCAGGCGCCTCTGCCGACCGGAATTCCTCGTCAGGCAGACACCGGATGGTGGCCTTCGTTTCCTCCTTGATCTGCGCTTCGCATTTTTCGCCGTCGCACCAACCGGCGTAAACGAACGCACCGTCCCCAGCCATTAGCTCCTTGAATTGCTCGTAGGAAACGGCGCCGCGATGACTGTTCTGCTCTCTGCGGTCGCGCGCGGCGGAAAGCATGTCGTCCTGCATCGTCTCCAGCACGCTCTCGATTTCCTCGCCGATCGCGTCCAATGACACGGACTGCTTGACGCCCGTGTCGCGTCTGACCAGTACGCACTGATTGCCGTCGAGGTCCCTCGGCCCGAGCTCCATGCGAATCGGCACGCCGCGCAACTCCCATTCGTAGTATTTCGCGCCAGGTTTCAAATTCTCGCGCGTATCCACCCGAACACGCAGAGCGTTCGGGTCCCGGCGCTCCCAGTTCGAAATGTCCTTGCATACGCGGTCCGCGGCCTCCATCACCCGTGCCCGTTCTTCTTCCTTTCTCCAGATCGGGACGATGACAACTTCGGTTGGCGCGAGCAGCGGAGGAATTCGCAAACCCCTGTCGTCACCATGGGTCATTACCAGTCCACCGACGAGGCGCGTCGATACTCCCCAGCTTGTATTCCATGCATACTCCTCGTCTCCTGCCTCACTCTGGAACTTCAGGTCAAAGGCCTTTGCGAAGTTCTGACCGAGATTGTGCGACGTGCCGGCCTGGAGCGCCTTGTTGTCCTGCATCATCGCTTCGCACGAGTACGTTCGAAGAGCTCCCGCGAACTTTTCTGCATCGGTCTTCTGGCCAGTGATCACCGGCATGGCCATCCAACCCTCCATGAAGTCACGGTACAGTCCCAGAATCTTGCGCGCCTCCTCCTCTGCTTCGTCATGCGTGGCGTGCGCCGTGTGCCCTTCCTGCCAGAGGAATTCCAGGGTGCGGAGGAATAGACGCGTGCGCATCTCCCAGCGCACGACGTTCGCCCACTGGTTGATCAGAAGCGGCAAGTCGCGATAGCTCTGCACCCATTTGGCAAACATCGCGTAGATAATGGTTTCGGATGTCGGGCGGACCACCAGCGGCTCCTCGAGCTTCTTGCCGCCGCCATGCGTGACTACGGCTGTCTCCGGCGCGAAACCCTTCACGTGCTCCGCTTCCTTGTGTAGAAAGCTTTCCGGAATGAAAAGCGGGAAGTACGCGTTGCGGTGCCCGGTGGCCTTGAACATGTCATCGAGAGTGCGCTGCATGCGCTCCCAGATTCCGTAGCCGTCGGGGCGTATGACCATGCATCCGCGCACAGGCGAATAGTCAGCCAACTCTGCCCGGAGGACCACCTCATTGTACCACGCGCTGAAATCGGCCGCGCGGGTTGTCAGTTTCTTGTCGTCAGCCATGTTTTTTTGAGAGGCACGGGCTATGGTGCATTGGCGGAAACCCACGGATCGCGGGCGCCGTCACCGGCACCATCGAGCAGGTCTGCAAGGCCTACCGATTCCTCATGGCCGTCAGCCAGGCGCCGAATCGTTGCAGTTCGATCGTCGTGAATGATAAGTACCTTGGCGGCACCGGCGGTTGCCGCTGTCTTTATCTGCTTGGAAAGTTTCTGCTCGCGAAGGGGATATTCGACCCGAAGTTTCCTCCGGCGGAGCGCGGTCGCCACCCGCATGACAATCGTATCTGACGCTCCCTCCGCTCCCGCGACCCAATAATCCAGTGCGTCCGCCTGACGAGGCATCAGCTTGCGAGTTCGCAACAACTCGCCCAGAACTACGTCGCCCATTCCAAATCCGAGCGCGGGAATATCGCCTCCCCCGAGTTGAGCGATGAGGTTGTCGTACCGGCCACCGCCGGCAATGGCGCGAAACTCACCTCGCGCATCGAATAACTCGAAGACGATGCCGGTATAGTACGCCAACCCGCGCACGATTGAAAGATCAAACACAACCCAGTCGCGCACCCCCAGCGCGTCGAGCATCTCGAAATAGCTGGCCAGTCGCGAGAAGTCGTCGCGCAACGCGGCAACACCATGGAATTCCGACCGGAGCATGTCCAGGTCGGTAAACTTCAGCACCTCAAAGATCCGCGCCACCACGAGATCGCTGCATCCCGCTTTGGCGAGCTTCTCCTCCAGCACCGGGCGCGGTTCCCGCTCGAGCTTGTCGACAACTCCATATACGAGCGGCAGCTGGTCGCTGGACACTCCGGCCAATACCAGTAATCCATTTAGAAGCCGTCTGTCGGAGACGCGGGCGCGGACATCGTCTTTCGTAAGACCAAGCTCGCTCATCATGCCCAACGCAGCCGCGAGCAGCTCCGCATCCGCGGTAACCCCGGCTTCACCGAGTATGTCGAGGTTGAGTTGAAAGTGTTCGCGCAAACGCCCACGCTGCTGCCGCTCGTAACGAAACAGCTGCGGGATTGAAAACCAGCGTACGGGTTTGCGCAGGGCGTTAGCCCGAGCGGCCACCATACGTGCGAGTGTTGGCGTCATCTCGGGGCGAAGGGCAACGTGCCGGCCGCCTTTGTCCTCGAACGCGTACAACTGTCCGACTATCTCGTCTCCGCTCTTTTTTGTGTACAGGTCGAGCGACTCCAGCGGAGGTCCGTCATACTCAGTGAATGCGAAGCGGAGCGCCACTTCGCGCCATGCCTGAAAGATGTGCGACCGCTCCGCGCACTCGGCGGGATAGAAATCGCGAAAGCCGGGTAGCGCGCTAGGTGGCATCTTCGGAATCTATTCCTCAAACGGAGAAAGCTGCAAGCGCGTCATGGCGTCGCCGACAGTGTGAAAAGACCCGGTGATGAGCGTCGTAGCGCCCATGCGCCTGGCCTCATCGAGCGCGGCGTCGAAATCATCGTGAAATGTTGCCTGCACTCCCAGTGTCGAGGCAGCGTAGTCATACGCCTCCGCAACGTTCCATCGTCGGTCGTCCGTGACGGTAGGCGCTGTCGTCAATACGAAGTGATCGATGAGAGGAGCGAGAATTGTAAGAATGCCACGCCAGTCCTTGTCCGCCAGAACACCGACAAGGGCCACGAGGGGCCGCGCGGGCTGCAAAGCCTCGAGTGTAGCTGCAAGAGCGCGTGCGCTTGCCTCGTTGTGCGCGACATCGAGGATGATTCGGCCAGATCGCTGGAACCGGCCCGGTAGCCAGACCCGGGATAGCTGCTCCCGCGCGTCGCTCTCGGAAACGGCCCACGATTCGCCAGCGATCCGGAGCATGGCGAGGGCGAGCGTCACATTCCACGCCTGTTGAGCTCCCACCAACGGCGTACGCAACGGTATTGTGCTGCCAGGAGAGGGAGCGTCTCTCGTAACAAGATCGAAAGATGTGGCAGTATCTTCGACACGCACATTTGCCACGCTATTGATGTCGTCAAGGACCACCGCGGGATCCGAACCTGCCTTGTGCGCGCACTCCCGCAGCACCTCCCGAATCGCCGGATCCCGCTCACCGATCAAGGCTGGCACGCCGCGCTTGAAGATGCCGGCTTTCTCGGCGGCGATGCCCTCGAGAGTGTCTCCGAGATACTGCGTGTGGTCTATTGCTATGGAAGTCACTCCTGCGACCAGCGGCCTCACCACATTGGTCGCGTCAAGCCTTCCACCAAGTCCAACCTCCACCACGGCGACATCAACCCCCGCGCGCGCGAAAATGTCGAACGCGAGGCAGGTCGTCGCCTCGAAAAAAGTCGCGCCCAGCCCGTCAATATCCGGCATCCATCGGTCTACCCAGCGGGCTACGTCATCACCGTGGGCAGGGCGGCCATTGATGAGTATGCGCTCCGAGAAGTCGATCAGGTGTGGGGATGTGTACCGGCCGACGCGCAGACCCTTTCCGCGCAAAAGGGCGTCGAGCGTCGCAACCACGCTTCCCTTTCCGTTCGTTCCCCCTACATGAAAGACGGGAAATCGGTGGTGGGGGTTGTCCAGCGCTCTGAGCAGGGCTTCGGTGCGCTCCAAGCCGAGCTTCCACCCGCCGCCGGTTCGAGCAAACAGAAAGTCCAGCGCCGCGCCGTACTGGCTCAGGGAGATGCCCACCCCGTGGAAGCTGGCTGTCCCGACATGTGTCTCAATAGCTGCTCGACAGTTCGTTTCAACTGGCGGCGGTGCACCACGGCATCGAGCATCCCATGATCGAGTAGAAACTCCGCGGTCTGAAAACCCTGCGGCAGGTCCTGGCCAATGGTCTGTTTGATCACACGCGGTCCAGCGAAGCCGACCACCGCTCCGGGTTCGGCAAGAATGGCGTCGCCTAGCATGGCATATGAAGCGCTAACGCCGCCCGTCGTTGGATTGGTGAGAATCGAGAGATACGGCACGCCGCGCTCGGCGAGCTGCGCAAGGACGGCGGCTGTCTTGGCCATTTGCATGAGCGAAAGAGCCCCTTCCTGCATGCGGGCGCCGCCCGACGCGGAAACAATGATGAGCGGATGTTTTCTTTCGACAGACCGTTGTCCCAAACGCGCGATTTTTTCTCCGACCACCGAGCCCATCGAGCCGCCCATGAATGCGAAGTCCATGACGGCGGTATTGATTGGCATACCTCCGAGTGTGCCCTCGACCGTCATCACGGCATCACCTTCGCCCACTTTCGCGATCGCCCGGTTCAAGCGTTGTGGATAGTCCGGAAACTCCAGAGGATCAGCGGACTTGAGGTCCAGATCCAATTCTTCCCAGCTGCCATCGTCGAGTAAAAGGGCAACGTAGTCACTCGCCCGAATTCGCCGGTGGTAGTCGCAGGACGGGCATACGTTCAGGTTACGAACGAACTTCTCGCGCAGATCGGTATGCGCGCACGCTTCGCATTTTTCCCATGCATCGGCAGGGATCTCGAGGCGCTCCGGTCGGGGCTGCCGCGCCTTTTTTTCCTTCCTGAACCATGCCATGAGCCAAATGTGGGGCGAGCGACCACGCGGAACAAGGGAGCGACTCGAGCGTTAGATCCCCAACGTCCCCGGACGCCCTCCCCTCCCCTCGCTGGATATCCGCAGAATACTCCCGATTGCTAACCAGCTGGCAAGCCTGACGGATCCGCCGTAGC
>JACDCM010000185.1 GCA_013817545.1 Gemmatimonadaceae bacterium
GTCCCAGCAAATGCGGACGTTCTTTGAACGGGGAAACGCGGCGACATTGCAACTGCTCCAACGGCATTTCTCGAAGAAACCGCGCTAGCCGAGCGATGCGTTAGAAACCGCTGCCCGACGCGCCCACATTTTGCGCCAGTACTTCTTCCACCGCGGTACGGGTTCACTGCTCCAGGCCTCCTCAAGCGCGCCTCGCCATGCCTCGAGCATTCCTGCGTCAAGCTGCTCGATGCCCGCGCGCGTCACGCCATGAGGCGGCGGTGCAAACGCGGCAAGTCGGTCATAGACCGCGCCTCGTGATGTCGCGGGTACCCGCCAGAGTAAATGCCACAGCGTGATCGTCGTCTCGGATGATGCGATCGCAAGCAGGGCCTTCACCGCATCGTAGTTGCCTGGGGCGCCGTCGAACTCGCGAACGGCCTCTACGAAGGAATCGGCCGCAGCGACGGGGTAGGGAAGGCCAGGCCCATGTTGGGGGTGCACCGCCGCTGCATTGCCTGCGGCAACGCGGGCACGATGCCGCGATCCCACCAGCTCCACTTCGCCCGACTCCACGTGCAGCCAGGCACCGCCGGCCGCATCGGCGCGCAGTGTGTACACACAGCCGAGATCCACTGCCACCGCATTCGTGGTCTCGACAACGAAAAAGCGCGGTGGGGCCCAGATGCGCGCATGCATCGATCCTGCAACGAGCGCGAGGCGATGCTCCGCCGCTCCCACCTTGAGAATGCGGAGCCGCGAAGAAGGGCCGAGCTCGGCGCGACCGATGCTTCCGACGTTCAATCGGGCCCGCGTCGCCGAATCCGTCACGATCCACTCGCCGGCCCGCACGTGGCTCAACTCTCGTGACAGGGCCGGCACGCCGAAACGCGAATCGCGCTGAACGACAAGTCCCCAGGGGCGCACGATACGGTGGTAGAGATTCAGTGACGCAAGCAACGCGAGCACGGCGGCTGCGGCGACCGGCCAACGGAGCCGCCTCCAATGAGTCCATCGTTCGCGTTTCGGGGTCGCCGCCTTTAGTGTGTCAGGCGATGGCTCCATGCGGATGGCGCGATATGGGGACAGCGCACGCTCGAGACGCGCGATCTCCGGATCGGCAGCTGCCGCGGGATTCCAGACGAAATCGTCTTTCGGCTCAGACACGGCGCTTCTCCAGCGTCTCGCGTACCATTTTCACTCCTCGATGAAGACTGACACGTACCGCGCCGTGCGTCATGCCGAGATTGCGCGCGATTTCCTCGCCGCTCATTCCCTCCACGAAACGCAACAGCAGCGGTTCGCGGATGTTCTCAGGTAGCTGCTTGACCGCCGAGAGAACGCGTTCCGCATCCATCGCATTGTCCGGCGGTACGAGAGGACTGGGTATGTCGTCCGTGAGGGGGACCGCGCGCCGCATGGACCGATGATGCGTGCGGGCGATGTTGCGAGTCACGGCGGCCAGCCACCCCGGGAACGCGGCGGGCTCGCGCAGCTCGTGCAGCCGCTGTAGTGCCACGAGAAATACCTCCTGCGCGAGATCCGGAAGCTCGTCCGGTAGCGCGTGCGCGAGCAGAACTGCGCGCACGAGAGATGTGTAGCGGTGATAGAGCAGGCCGAATGCGTCGCGGTCGCCCGCGCGCGCCGCCCGTACGAGAACCGCGACATCCTCACTCAATGCGCGGGAGCGAGAGCGTGCGGCCCGAGATGTCCACGCGATACTCCCAGCGAGCTGGCCACTGACCTCAAATACCAGGCGTACGTCCGACTCCTCCACCAGAATAAACGCGCGGACGTCCCACGCGTCTGATGATCTGCTTCATTGATTGATTGGAACATCTATCCATGGAGGATGCCGGACACGGAAGAATGTTACACACGGGTCCTTTCAGCGGCGCCCTGTAACAAAAGTCCGACGCATGCATCCCTGTTTCATGTCCCTCAATCGCGTGTTTTGGTTGGTCTGTGCTTCGTTGACGGCTTGCGGAGATCTATCCGGCCGCAGGTCGCAGAAGACAGGACCCTGTGATTCGCAGCTGGTGCTCCCTGCAGGATTCTGCGCCACCGTGTTTGCCGATTCATTGGGTGCCCTGCGCCATATCGCGATCCGGGAAAATGGCGATGTGTATATCGCACGCTGGGATCGCCGAGGGTCTCCGGGCGGGCTTTTGGCGCTCAGAGACACCAATGCCGATGGACGTGCCGACGTCGCGCGCACCGTGTCGAACAGCGGCGGATCGGGCATAGCTCTGACGACGTCGCACGTCTACATGTCAACGTGGACATCGGTGCTACGCTATCCGTTGTCCGCCACTGGCTTGGGCGTGACGGGCCGTGCTGACACCGTGCTGACAGGTTTGCCGCGCAGTGGCCACGCGGCACGCAGCATCGCGCTGCACGCCGGCTCGCAGTTGTATGTGAACATCGGCGCGCCGACCAACAGCTGTCAGTTCGAGGACAAGCGTCCGGGCTCCATGGGGCGCGATCCTTGTCCGGAACGCGAGAGCTTCGCTGGCGTCTGGCACTTCGACGCCCGGCGGCTGAGACAACGCCAGGCTGACGGAGAACGTCTCGTTACCGGACTACGGCATGCCGTCGCTTTGACGGTCCAGACCGAGACGGGATCGTTGTTCGCCGTTCAACATGGGCGCGATGATCTCGCGGAGAACTTTCCACGGATTTACGATGCACGCCGCGGTCAGCGTCTCGCGGCAGAGGCCATGTACGAATTGAGGCGGGGCAGCGACTTCGGCTGGCCGTACTGCTACTACGACGATTCATTGCGACGCAATGTGCTCTCGCCCGAATACGGTGGAGACGGAGTCCGCTCTGCGCGGTGCGCGTCGGCACCAGAACCATTGGTTGCCTTCCCTGCGCACTGGGCGCCCAACGGATTGCACTTCTATCGCGGACTGAACTTTCCCGAGCGATATCGTGGCGGCGCGTTCATCGCGTTCCATGGGGGGTGGTATCATCCGCCACCTGACAATGGTTTCAATGTGGTTTTCGTTCCATTTCGGGGAAGTCGCCCAGCGGGTGGTTTCGTTGTTTTCGCAGACGGTTTCGCAGGTGCACAAAAGCGGCCCAACCGCGCTCGACATCGACCTGTTGGACTGGCCGAGGCGCCCGACGGCGCGCTCTACCTCACGGATGATCAAGGAGGCCGCGTTTGGCGAATCGCATATACCGCTCCGTGAACATGGCCTCTGCATCTTCTTACAGCGAAAGACCAATGCTCCCCTCCACATGCCGGTACTGGACGCTACTGCACCTTGTGCCCTTTCTGCTCATTCCACTCGTTACAAGTCCTCTGGCCGTGGTGACGGGCATCAATGTCGCTGCTGGCGTGACGCACATCATTGTGATCGTGGTTCTGAGCGTCGGGCAAGGTGTCCTCAGCCGCGGCGAGCCTTGTAGCCCGATACGTTGGACCTGGCAGAGCGCGTGTGGATTCGCCGGGGCCCTCGCCGTTGGTCTCGTGGTCATGTCGACGGTGGACTTGGCCGGCCATGATCAGCTGGCCACCATCGCGGGCATGACGGCCTCGGGCGCGGTGCTCGGCGCGGCCCAGGCGCCGTTGCGGCCGGCGGGCCGGTTGAGTTGGTTTGTCGCGAGCACAGTAGGATGGCTCGTCGGTGCCCTGGCATTTCGCGGTATTCTGCCCTATTTGCTGCGGGCCAGCGTCACTGGCACAAGTTTGTACGCCCCGGCATACAACGCCGGTCACAACGAACTGCTCTGGGCGGCCACCGGGATTGCGTTCTATGGCTTTTTCACCGGCGCATTGCGGCGATTCTGGGGCGTTGAACCGAGAACCAGAGTGTCGCCGTCACCCTCCGACGCTGTTTAGCCGTAGGACTGGATACGTGTGCCATTGGAACAAGAACGCCACGCGCATGGCGCCAACAAAGCGAGAGCGGCGCCACACAGAGGCCAATCACTTGGCGCTACCCGGCTGACCGAATGAATTTGTGACAGGCGACGATGATCGGCCATGACACACAGGGTGGGTGTGTGTCAACGCCTCCGACTGATCCGCGTCGCGTGTCGTTCACGCGGCGCCGTCGGGTCCAGTCTGTGTTAGACGGCAACCTACCTTACACTCCCGATGCTGCCGACGATATATGAGTTGCCGATGCCGTGCATGACAGCCACGATCCAAAGGTTGCCGGACCGATGGAACAGCATCGCGAACACCAAGCCCATGCCGAAAATGGCCGCGAACATTGGCAGGGCCAATGACGCACTGGAAAAGAAATAGTGGTAGTGCAGAGGACCGAACGTGAAGAGCGCATTGCTGACGAGGATCCCGGAGAGCGGCCTCCATCGCCGGACCAGTTCTGTTTGCACCATCCCGCGATACAACACTTCCTGGTAGAACCCATAGACAAAGTACGGGACGAACACTGTCCACACTCTCGTCATCACCGAGGGCTCGGCAAGCATCGCTCGCAATTGAGGTGCGAGCACGATCGCGAACACGATGTTGGCGATAAGCAGGATTTGAATGAAGTAAGACTTCTCCGTTGCGTTCCATGTACTCCATCTCTGAGAGCCGATCTGAGACCATTGCAGTCCGGCGATCAAACGAACCGACAGCACGGCGAGACCCAGGAGATCGGAACTTGAAGCCAGTTTCGGTGTGAACCGCAGATCGAGCAAGTTGACGGTCAACCTGAGTGCTTCGAGTCCGACCACCATCAGTAGCAGTCGAACGCCGACGCTCCGTTCATAGGTCGGCCGCGCGTATGTCTTGTCGAAGAGGAACACATGGCCCCGCCAGAGAGCCGCGAGGCCTTGTGGACCGGGTTTAACAGTCGGTGTGAGATCGACCATAGTTGTTCCCTGCGTTCGTCGATTGAGACTGGTTGTGTCCTGGACGAACGATGCACTCGGTTGGACGCCTAACGGAAAAAGTCTGCTGCGAGCGGATACAACAAGTGCGCGGTCGCAGACCGCGCAAATCACGACTCGTTATGCAGCAGGCGTGCGGATCTCGAATTCCGTCGTGTCCTGACTGTGAGGCTTCAGCGCGCTCGTTATACGGCGGGATCTAGATAGTATTTTGGTTATGGCCTCGCGGTACGTTGGAGTTGATTGGCGGAACTCCTAACCGGGAGCGCACGCGGTGTGCAGGCGCGGAATAGCCCCCCGGCGATCGTTCCTGCGATCAGCGTCGTGACGTTCGCGGCGAGGAACCACGGAGGGGCCACGTTCAGGCCGCTCCAAATCATCACGCCCGTCAACGTACCCCCGAGCAAGAGTGCGCTTGGCAGCGGCGCCCGACGGCCGATCCGAGCCGCGACATATCCGGCGAATGCTCCATCTATCAGGGTCCAGCACAGCATGAGGGATGCGACACCGGCCGACACCGGGAGCGCATCCAGTGGCGTGCCGTGAATGAGTAGTACGAGGCCGCGGACACTCCGCTGCAGCAACGACTCGAGTGCCATCACGGACATCGACGACCAGAGGAGCACGTTGGCGAAATACGCAACGTTGGTCCACCGTAGGCTGCGCCACCAATCGCGCAGTAGGTAGGGCGCGACTCGTATGCTCTCCCGGTGGTACCAGCGGCGCGCGGCGACTGGCCCGTCCCATCTCACTCGGAGTGCGAACTCCTCAGCGAGATCACCAATGACAGCTTCACGAAAGTCCGTGTCGGCCCCGAGCGCTTCGAGAATCAGCTCGGTCCTGTGTGGCGCAGAGGAATCGTTCATGCGGTCTCCGGGTTTAGAAAGCTTCCAACCCCGGCCCAGACCGATTTGGCGACGCGCTCCGCTTGACGAAGCGCGCGTTGGCCGGCCGCGGTGATTTTGAACTGTCTTCGTGATCGCCCGCCGCGTGTAGAAAGCGGTTCCGCCATGTGCGAGATGACGAAGGCTTTGGTCTCCAGGCGTTCAAGCGTGGTGTAGACGGCGCCGACGGAGTAGTCGCGGCTCGTGCGTGCGGCGACATCACGGCGCACCGCGAGTCCATATGCGTCGTCGCCGAGACGCGCGACGGAAAGGAGGATCGTAAGCTCCAGAGCACCCAGGTTGGTCGAAGGCATGTTCTATACTGTAGAACAAACCAACGAGGCGCAAGAGGGCGGCGGAAGAAGTCGTGTGATTGTAAGACTTGGGTGGCGCGAAAGGTCCGACTCAGGCCGCGAATTCATATAGACGTGTAACGCTAAAGCAGCTGCGGGGGCCACACGGCGAGACACCCAACAACTTGATCGCGACGCGACGCGGCCACCAGATAGCAGATAGCGGATACCGGATGGCGGATGGCGGCGGAGCATTCGCCATCATCCATGTGCCATCAGCCATATGCCATCAGCCATTCCCTCGCTCCTGTTGAGATTCGGAAGGAACAAGGCCATCTTCCGACATTCGACAGGAGACCTTGCCACAATGCCCAAGGACAGTCCGTCCGACGTTCTGCAGGGAACCCTCGATCTTCTCGTGCTCAAGACGCTCGCTTTGGAGCCCATGCACGGTTGGGGCTGCTCATCATGCGCTTTACTCTCGATGTATCGAGTCTTCCGCGCGATCTCGGTTCGATGCCTATGGAAATGCCGGCACGTCTGGTTGCACGCGCAACGCCCGCGCACCAAAATGCTTGCCCAGCGTCATCTGACAGGAAGGCGGTAGCGAGGAGATCCATGGTCTGGCAACTCGACCGCTTGTTACCCGCCCGCGCCGGAGCGCCGCTCGCGCAGGTACCGACAGAGCGCGGGGCCGGCGTGTCCGATTAGATCCGGCACGAATCCCCCCGAGTGCTCCGGTGCACTCGCTAGCTCGCGCCCCACCGAGTCGCGAAGCGATGTTCATAGGGAACGAGCGTCTCCCCGGCGCAATTGCTCTCGTACTCTCCCTCAACAACTCACCCCCAGGGCAGCAGCTCCGCCACGGCCCGGGACGGGCAGCGGAGTGGCAAAGTCGAATCGAAGATGCACGCGTGAATCACTGGAGGCGGTCGCCAGAAACTCTATTCGGGAGGTGTCCGATCGCCAAATCTTCATCCGCCAGTGGCAGCCCCTCAATCTCCCGCGCGGAGGGGCCACCGTTGCTCCTCACGACGCATCGAACACCACATCGACGCCTACACCAAGCCGTCGACCAGATAGAGGTCGCTCATGGCGCGATGCCATGAGTAGCCGTAGCCGCGACCGTCCGGCGTCGTGACGAGTGTGCTGAGATCCAGATTCATGATTCCCGCCGGATCCTCCGGGTTGATGTCGGCCCACGTGTCGCGCCGGCCCGTCGCCGGATCAACGCGGAACACCGTGCCGCCGGCCGCCGGATCCTCCGAGATCAATAGACCGCGCTCAATCCAGCCAACCACGCGCCAGCGGTCCGAGGCGCCCGGCACGCGCCGCGCGCCGCCGCCTGCAATGGGGAACAGCTCCACGTGCTGCCCGCTCGACACCGCCAGCATCGCTCCATCGGGTGAGACAGCCCACCCCGTTTCACCGACTTCGAAGCCGTCGGGCGTCACCTGACGCACCGCGCTGCCCTTGACGTCGAGCACGTACAAACGCGCCGGGCCGTTCTGCGCGCGCGCACGGACCACCACGTTCCGCTCGTCGGGGAGCCATCGGGCGTCGAGAAGCGTGAGCCCGGGGCGCTCGAGCCGTAACGCCTCCCCAGGCCCGGTCGGAATCACGTCGAAGTGCGGTGATCCGTCGGTCTGCACGATCGCCCAGCGGCCATCCGGGGATAGTGCCCGCGCCAGCCCTTCGCCGAGGCGCACGGCTGGGGATCCATCCGTGCCGCGCACGTAGGTGGATCCACGCGGCCCCCCGCCGACGCCGTACTCATAGAAGAGAACCTGGTGGCCGTCCCGCGAGAGGTCGGCGAGAGTCGATGAATCGAGCCACGACAGATCGCGCTCGACGGCGTCGCCTGGCGCGCGGACGGCAATGCCGCTGCGGTCGTCGGTACGCGCGATGAGCAGACGGCCATCGGGCGCGATGTCGTGCAGGCTCGTGTTGCCCGGCACGCGCGCAACGATGCGCACGTCGCCGGACTGGTTCATCGCATAGATCGTGTTGCGAAAGAGCGGCAGCTCTTCCGCCGCGGTGAACCAGACC
>JACDCM010000556.1 GCA_013817545.1 Gemmatimonadaceae bacterium
GGGCAAGCCGCGGCCGAATCGTGCGTCAGCTGCTGACGGAGAGCATGCTCATCGCTCTGGTCGCTGGGGCCGTTGGCGTACTGATCGCCGTGTGGTGGGTCGACTTCATGGTCGCATCGATACCGGAAGAGATGCCGTATTGGATAACATTTGGAGTCGACAGGGTCGGGCTCTTTTACACGCTCCTTCTTTCTGTCGCCACTGGACTTGTATTCGGAGTCGTTCCCGCACTCCGAGCGTCGCGTCATGATCTGCACGCGTCGCTCAAGGAAGGAGGAAGGGGAGCCTCAGGCAGCATTAGAAGTCACCGGTTGCGCAGCGCATTGGTCATGGCTCAACTGGCTCTATCGGTCGTGCTGCTAGTCGGTGCCAGCCTCATGGTAAAGAGCTTCCTTGCCATGAGTCGAGCTGATGCAGGGTTCGCCACCGCGCAACTTCTCACAATGCGAACGTATCTCGCAGGAGAGCGATACAACGGCGTTGCGGCTCGTTCGGAGTTTCTCGAAAGCATCATCGAGCGCACGCAGGCGCTGCCTGGCGTCGTGCGCGCGGTAGTGACCACCGCTATTCCGACAGACGACGGCGGTTCCGGCACCTCAGTCGTTGCCGAGGGCCGCCCCGTCGCGCGCGGTGAGGAGACGATGGTCACGTTCTTCGGATCTACATCGGGCCTGTTCGATGTCCTTGGGACTCCGCTTCTCGCCGGACGGCCATTCACGCAGCTGGAAACCGCTGACAGCAGCGCAACGGTCGTGATCGTCAACCGCGCGCTCGCCGAGCTTTTGTGGCCTGGTGCCAGCGCCATAGGCCGGCGTATTCACCTCGGAATGGCGGATAGCACGGCGTGGATGACCGTCGTGGGGGTCGCGAACAATCTGCAGTACGAAGAGTTCGCGGAAGAGACGGCGCAATCGCGGCTGCAGGTTCACGTGCCCTACGCGCGAGCTGCATGGCGGACGATGGCGCTCATGATCCGTACGCGGAGTGACCCGAGCTCACTCGTGTCGGCGGTGCGCCGCGAGGTCCGTGCAGCGGATCCGAACCTGCCCATGTACGATGTGCGCACGATGGACGATGTGCGTTCATATACGCTTTGGCCGTACCGCTTGTATGGTCAGATTTTCGGCGCTTTTGCCGTCATCGCTCTGGTGCTCGCCTCACTTGGCGTATATGGCGTCGTCGCCTACGCCGTGTCGATGCGGACGCGCGAGATCGGTGTTCGAATTGCGCTTGGCGCGCAAACGAGGGATGTCGTTCGCATGGTTGTGAGGCAGGGAGTCGTCCTGGCGGTAGTGGGAGTAGCCATCGGTCTGGTCGGGGCTCTTGCAGTCTCGAGATTGCTCGCGAGCGCACTATATGGAATCTCCGCGACGGACCCTTCGACCTTCCTCCTGATTCCGTTGATGCTCGCCGGCGTAGCGCTGTTGGCCAGCTATCTCCCGGCGCGGCGAGCGGCCCAGGTCGATCCGGTAGTAGCTCTGCGAAGCGAGTAACCGCTTGTTGCACGGCCCGTATTCCGCGCTGGGCGCATGAACGGATAAGTCGTCTCACAACTAATAAGCAACAAGACAATGCTTCAAGACGTGCGATTCGCGCTCCGGACGCTGATAAAGAATCCCGGGTTCACCGCAGTTGCGGTGATCACGCTCGGACTTGGCATCGGCGCCAATACGGCGATCTTTTCCCTGATCAACGCGCTGCTGCTGCGGCCTCCTGCGCATGTTAGTCAACCCGAGCGTCTGGTCGCGCTTTACACCAGCGACTTCAGCGGTCCTCGCTTTGGCACCTCGTCGTATCCGGACTTCGTCGACTTCAGGACGCAAGCGTCGGACGTGCTCGCCGATGTCACCGCGCAAACGGCGCGGCCGATGAGTCTGAGTACCGGCTCGGAGAATACGCGCGCATTTGGTCAGATAGTCACGGGCAACTATTTCAGGGTGCTCGGTACGACTCCCGCTTTGGGACGAGGCTTTCTGCCCGACGAGGACATTACGCCAGGTGAAAAGGCCGTTGTGGTGATCAGTCACGACCTGTGGCAGCGCGCGTACGCTGGCGATCCGGGAGTCGTCGGACGCACTCTTCGGCTGAACGGGACAACCTTCTCGATCATAGGCGTCGCACCGGCCGGCTTTTCGGGAATGCTCCGCGGCGTGGCTACGGACCTCTGGGTGCCAATCATGATGTCTCAGATGGTCGGCGGCGGGCAGGAGACCTTCACGAACCGCGGCGATCGCGGCTTGTTCCTGACCGCGCGTCTCAAGCCAGGCGCTACCCCGCAACAGGCACAATCCCGTTTTGCGGTAATCGCGGGTCAGCTTCATGACGCTTATCCTGACAGCTGGACTGATATGAGTGAGAATGGGCGCGTCATCACCGCCGTACCGGAGCGT
>JACDCM010000557.1 GCA_013817545.1 Gemmatimonadaceae bacterium
GCGAAGTCGTGCGCGTATACTCGGGCGCCATGCGCGCGGCCGACTCTCACACGTACGCGTCGTTTGCGCGCCTGCTCGGGTGGGCCGACGAGACGCGAACACTCAGAGTGCGTGCGAATGCGGACACGCCACAGGATGCGCGCGTCGCCCGGAATTTCGGAGCTGAAGGCATTGGACTGTGTCGTACCGAGCACATGTTCTTCGAGGGCGACAGGATAACCGCCATGCGCGAGATGATCGTCGCCCGCGATGAGGGAGGCCGTCGCCGCGCGCTTGCAAAGCTTCTGCCGATGCAACGAGCAGACTTCGAGGGAATTTTCGAGGCGATGAAGGGATTTCCAGTCACAATACGTCTGCTGGATCCACCGTTGCACGAGTTTCTTCCGCACGGAGGCGAGGAGAACAAGCTGCTAGCGCGCACTCTCGGCGTGCCCCGCGCGGAGCTCAACCGCATCGTCGACGGATTGCGGGAGACGAATCCCATGCTTGGACATCGGGGATGCCGTCTCGGTATAACGTACCCCGAGATCACCGAAATGCAGGGACGCGCGATTTTCGAGGCGGCCGTGCGCGCCAAGCGGCGCGGGATCGAGGTGCTCCCGGAGATCATGATTCCACTCGTGTCGACCGTCAAGGAGTTCGATCACCAGCGCGCCATTCTGGAAGACGTCCGGCACCAAGTGCTCGGAGTCATGGGGGAGGAAATCTCGTACACGATCGGTACGATGATCGAATTGCCACGTGCCGCGCTGACGGCTGACGAGATCGCGGAGACTGCGGAGTTCTTTTCCTTTGGGACCAACGATCTGACGCAAACCACACTTGGCCTGAGCCGTGACGACGCGGGGAGGTTCCTCCCTGCCTATGTCGAACGGGGCATCCTGCCCCACGACCCGTTTCAGGTGCTCGACGAGCGAGGCGTGGGGAAGCTCATCCGCATGGCAGTCGCAGATGGACGGCGAGTGCGTCCGAAGCTCAAGGTTGGGATCTGCGGCGAACATGGTGGCGAGCCCCGCTCCATTCGCTTCTGTCACAACCTGGGCCTCGATTACGTCTCCTGCTCGCCCTACCGCGTGCCGATCGCTCGCCTGGCCGCTGCCCAGGCTGCCCTCGCGTCACCGCGCTGAAAGACTCGCGGGTTCCAGGGTAATGTCATGCAGGTAGTATGATCTGTCTGCATTCTCCCGGCGAAGAATCGGCAAAGCAACGTTGAAAACGGGGACGCCACCCGGAGTTTCTCCACGAAACGATCCAGAGTGCGCGTGTCCATGGAAGACAACCGACGCCTGAAAGCGATCGAGCGGCTCCGCGAGCCGGTCTGTGCCGAGAAAAGGAAAGATGACTTCGGGTTCGCCGATAACGGTCCCAGCGATCGGGGCATAGTGTAGAACCACGACTCTGACAGGTGTCGCTAGCTCACGGAGCGCCGTCTCCAGTTTACGAACCTCATCGAGTGCGCTTGCGACAAATGCTTTCGTTTCCGGCTCTCCGAAGGCGGTGAGAGTGCCGCGCCCGAAGCCTCCCATAAATCCTTTCACACCAGCAAATCCGACGTGCTCATTGAGCACGAAGGTGTCTCCCTGCAGCACGTGCACGCCGCGAGCGCGAAGAATCTCTGCTAAAACTTCCTGCTCACCGGCTTCGTAATCGTGATTGCCCAGGACGGCCACCACCGGAACCTTGACGTCCTGCAGCTCTCCCACGACCACGCGCATCTCGGCCGCGAGTCCGTGGCGCGTGAGATCGCCCGTGAGTACCAACACGTCCGCATCCGGGTTCACGTGCGCAAAAACGTCGCGGTACGAGCCGGCATCCTCCACACCACAGTGGATATCGCCCACTGCCGCAATGCGAACCGATCGGATTCCAGCTGCTCCGATCTGTCGGCGGTCCGGTCCACCGAGCCGCCGATCGTCGTCCCCGGCTTGAGCCGACCCGCCCGTCCGTCCGGATTTCACTTCCGAATCAATCCGCTTGGGGAGCATAGGCAGCATCAGGTGAGCGTTCATCCCAAACGTCACTATCCATAATGGCGCGCACCTCGGACGACCGCTCCACCTCCCTTACGCGTTCTCTTTGCAGATCTCTGAAGCCCCACTCGTTAACATCAATCGCGAAGCTGAAACGCGAAACCAGAGTTCCCCGCGTTACCCGCTCGTCGCTTCGTGGACGCGCCAGATCGGCGTTCGCGCGCCCGAGCAGCTCTTCGACCACCCAATCAGGAACCGTACCTTTCGACTCCGGATACACGTAGCTGAAGATATGGAGCTGCGCCAGCAGCAGCGGCCAGTTCTCTCCCACTCGCTCGAGCAGGCGCTTCCATGCGAGCCCCGCACCGCACGACAGGATAAGGTGCGCAATATCCGCCATGTCGTGCCGGTGGCGTTC
>JACDCM010000186.1 GCA_013817545.1 Gemmatimonadaceae bacterium
GTCCGGGATGCACCCCCACGCGGAGGGCGTAGTTCTCGGAGTGTATGCCGAAGGCGTCAAATCCGAGCGGCTCGAATACCGTGTGCCCTTGCAGGCGCTGAAATCGTCCTTGGATGTCGTTCCCCGTGAACGCGTAGAGGTTGCCAACATGCAATCCCTCGGCTGACGGGTACGGGAACATCATGAGTTGATAGTACGGACGCTCACCTCGCTCGAGATCGGGTGTGTGGCTTCCCAGGTCTTGCCATCGGGATTGCCACTTCTGCTCGATCGCCTGCGGCTCGTATGGTGCCGTGCGAAGTCCGTGTTCCGTCATTTAAAAAAACTTGGCTCGGGGAAATCGCGATCCGCTGCTGCGGCTCGAGTTTTTCCACCTGATGTCAGGTGTTGTCGATTTGTACGCAATTTAGCGCCAGCGTTATGCCGGACAAACTTTTTCGGACACGACGTCCGCGGCGCGTGGGTTCGCATGAGCAGAAAGGAGTGTAGGGTGGCCGATTCGCGTGCTGCATCAAGCCGGACCTTTGGGCGTCAGATTTTCCTGATGCTTGGCGCTGGAGCAGTTGTTGTGATTGGACTGATGGCTTGGGCGGGGGGCGCGTGGCTATCCCGTTCAATGAGCCGACAGACAGACCTTCTCCTCGTTGACGCAGCCGAGAGATCTTCAGCGCTCGTGCAGCAGCTCATGACGGATCGTGCAGGCGTCGTGGAACTGCTCGGAAGATCACCAGCCGTTGTCGATGCCGCCATAGCCGGTGCGCGTGAGGCGGATCGCCTGGGGATCGGCGACACTCCAATAGAGCAAATTGAAGCTCGGTTCGCTCAGCAGCGATCGCTGAATGGAGATCCACGCGTGCGAGCCTATCTGCGGGATATGCTTGGAGCAACCGATGTCGCAGAGATTCTCGTTACGGAATCGCACGGCTTGAACGCAGTTACCACTCAACGAACATCGGACTTTGTTCAACGGGACGAAGAATGGTGGACGGAAGCCTTTCGCGATGGGCTTGGCCGAGCTCGCGCGTCCTACGATGAATCGGCGCGGTCAATCAGCATCTCGCAGGCCAGCGCCATTCGCGAGGGCGCATCCGGATTACCGGTCGGGGTGATCAAGCTGGTGTTTGGCGTGAAGGTCATCGATGCGGAATTGTCGCGCGCTGCTCGCGCATCGGGCGTTGACGTGGATCTCATAGATGAAGGTGGGCGTGTTGTTGCGAGCTCCAGCAGCGTTGAGCGCATGCAGCCACTCGCCGGTCTCACGCTCGGAACCGACCGCTCCACTCGCAGCATTGGCTCCGATTCCAGCGCACAGCGTGTTGCGCTCGCGGCAACTGACGACGGCCGCTGGTACGTCGCGGCTCGCAAACAGGAGCGCGTTACACACGAGCCCATTGCGGAAGCCAAACGTGCTCTGTTTGCTGGGGCAGCTACCCTGATTGTCTTGATTGCTGTCGCGCTGCTGCTGGTCAGCCGTTTTGTCTCACGCAGAGTGACGGCGCCAGCGTCTGCCCTGGCACTGGCGGCGGAGCGCGTCGCGAAAGGCGATCTGGCTTCCGACGTCATGGCTGGCGTTGAGGATGACGAGATCGGCCGGCTTGGCAGAGCAACGGCATCGATGGTGGGAGAGCTCCGACGCCTCGTAAGCGCGATCCGCGATTCCGCGCAGGAAACAGCCGCCATGTCAGCGGAGATAACGGCTGGCTCCGAAGAAATGTCGGCAGCGGCATCCGAAATGGCACGGACATCATGCGAGCTCAGTGAGCAATCAGCTGACATGGCCCAGACGATTCAGCGCACAGCTATGGATGCGGGCACGCTCAAGGAAATCGCCGATAGGGTCAGTGCGGATGCGCTGGACGGCGTAAAGCGAAACACGCGTCTTCGCGTCCTTGCTACCGAAAACCGGGCTCGGCTCGATCAGAGCGCGCTGGCCCTGGAGACATTGACTGCTGAAGCGGAAACCAGCGCTGCCGCGACGGCCGCTCTAGCGCTCGCGTCCGAAGAGATCCGCGCGTTTGTGACACTGGTTCGCAAGATCGCAAGGCAAAGCAAGTTGCTGGCGCTCAACGCGTCCATGGAGGCCGCGCGGGCAGGGGAGCAAGGCGAAGGATTCGCTGTTGTGGCGAGCGAGATTCGCACGCTCGCGACAACCGCACACCAGGCGGCGGAGCGAACCGAACGACTGGTGAATGACGTGCTTGGCCGAGTAGAGGCATCGCGCGATTCGAGCAAGCGTACCGTCGCCACGGTATCGGGAGTGCGACTGGCCACGCGGGAAGCAGTGGCGTCGTTCGAGCAGGTGGAAGCAGCTGTAGTTGATGCCGAAAATTGGGCGTCCGCGACAGAACGCGCGGCCGCCGACTCCAGCGCTCTCGTGCGAGAGATGACAGATCGGCTCGATGACCTCGCCCGAGGAACCGAGTCTTTCGCGGCCGCGATGCAGCAGGTCGCCGCATCGAGCGAGGAGCAGAGCGCGAGCACGGAGGAAATTGCCGCCGCGGCTGCAGCGCAAGCGATCTCGGCTGAACGCCTGTCAGCACTTGTGGCCACATTCCGTCTGGCGGAGCAACGGCCCTCGATAACGGCAGCAGGACAGCGACAATCTCACGCGACAGCTTCGCTGCTCCTCCC
The DNA here is from genome assembly GCA_013817545.1 of Gemmatimonadaceae bacterium. Taxonomy (GTDB): domain Bacteria; phylum Gemmatimonadota; class Gemmatimonadetes; order Gemmatimonadales; family Gemmatimonadaceae; genus JACMME01. The sequence continues at coordinate 2,632 of JACDCM010000186.1, forward strand.
CGCCACCTGAATATCCGAACGCACCGGTAGTACTGCTCTCGTCCCCGGATGCCACGAATACAAAGCCCTGCGCCTCCCGGAGCATTTATTGGTGTTGCAGCAGTGCCACTTGCGTGACGTGTTTAGCCTTGGTTGCGTGCCCCATGTCACCTTGTAGAAATGGACAACTCCCTGTCCTTCAAGAAGTTGCCTGTTTTCTCGGGTACAGGTATGGCGCGTGCGTGGCGAATTGATGTCGTGCGGTCGTAGAACCGGAACCCACCGATAAACGCACCCCAGTCGCGAGGCTGGTCCGCAACGCCTAGGGTCTCTAAGAGACAGCCTGGCTGCCGAAGCGAGTCGCCGTCTGCAACGCTGAACTGCTTCCCGGCTCGCGAGACTCATTATAGACTGACTTCCAGAATCCCAGCACGGCTTGCCCGGCACCGTCTTGACAGGTGCGCTGAGGCTGTCCTCGTCAGGACTGGCGAGCGGCTCGCCATTACGACTACAACGCAACGCCATTCTACACCGGTCGTCCAGTTGTCCCGCGCCTTCCAGGCAATCAACGCGCGAAAGACTGCCGGACCTCACTGACTCACGTCGTATCCGTTAAGCGTACTTCCCGAATTCCCCCTGCTCCACAACACACCATCAAAGAGGGTCCTTTATGCCTGCTTACCACGCAATCCGCAGTTCCTTTGGCACTGCTGCCGCATTCGGCTTTATCGCCTTGGCGGCATGTTCCGACGGCGCAACCGGCCTGGTTTCAGACGACCCGCAGTTGCGCGTCCGTCCATTCATTTACGGTGGAGTCATGGTGAACCCCGAGCCTTCGGGCGGTACTCCATTGCGTGAAAGGCTCACGATCTGCAAGCGCGGCTCGACGGCGACAATCTTCGTGTCGGAAACGCAGCAGCAGTTTGGAACGACGACGGGCACGTTTGCTCTCGCCGACCGCAATACGACTGCTAACGCGTGCCTCGTAGTAGCTGACTGGGAAGGCGCTCCCGGCAGCCCGTTCAACGCCACTGCTCTCAGTGCCGAGGAGACGGTAGTTCCTGCCGGCTTTCAGCTGGACAGCATCGAAGTTCTAAACCAGCAGTTCGGTTCCCATGGCGGACCAGCTATTGGCGCGCCGAACAGGACAGTAATAACGGGCTCTAATATCTGGAACGCGCCGGGGACAGTCACCACCGGCTTCGGCATCACGGTAACCTTTTTCAACTCCCTGATTCCCACACAGGTCAGGGGCTGCACGTACACACAGGGCTACTACAAGAATCACGAAGAAACCGTGGTAGCGTTGTTGGGCCCCGGCGGCACGCTCTTTATCGGTGGGCGCGGCAACCTCACAGCCGCTCAGCTTGATGTTATTTACCACACGCCGCCGAGGGGTAATGCGCAGATCATCCTGGAGCACCAGCTCATAACAGCGAAGCTGAACGTCATCGGCGGGGCATCCGCTCCGACCGAAATAACGAACGCAATCGCTGAAGCTGACTTGCTGCTGGCGGGCGGCGTTTCGGCAAGCGAGCGGGATCGCGCCATCGAGCTCGGTGAAATCCTGGACGACTACAACAACGGGAAAGCCGCCGGCGGCCCAAGCCACTGCTCGTAAACGAAGTGCGCTGTAGGCATTTCTTGCCAACGGGTAATCGGTCCGGGAGGGGGTTCTCACTAGAGAGCCCCCTCTTTTTGCCCGCCCCCAAGCGCTTAGGCGGCCGCTTAGCCGTCAGGCCCGCGCGCCGTGAGCTGAGGTCGCACTTCTCAGCGCGTTGCGCTTTGCTCGCCCAGTCGTATTTCGGGTATGATACCGCGCACCGTACTCAGGGTTCTACTTCTCCCCCTCGTTCTTGCGTGCCGCCCAGCCCTGGCTGCCAGCCCGGGTACTGCAACGTGCCGTCCCGTTGACACTTACGCGGTAAACCTTCTCGCGTATGTGACGGAGATTGCAAGTGGAAGTGAGTACGAAGCTGGAATTGCACGCCGTTCCTACGGGCTTAAATCGACGCGACCGGAGTCGATCGCTCTCATCTCGGACGAGGCCGTGTGCCAACTTGGAGCGACGGCGTTACGCAATGCGATGTCCGGCAACAACACCGGCCGGCCTATTCGCGTGTATGTTGTGCGGGCAGGGAATGATTATGTGGTGACCGACCCGGAGCATCGGATCGGCGCACGCACCGCTCGCATAACGGCTCAGCTAAGCAATTAGCGTAGCAGTCAGGGAGTAACGCTTGAGCCTGTAAGGGGGAGAAGTGTTATACCGTGGGCTCAGTTCCACTAGCGACGAGCGGGCCTTTCCTCGCGCTTGAAGAGATAAGCACTATCCTCCAGTCTAGCGCCCTTCTCATTGGCAACCGCGAACTGTCCTCCCTGGTAAGCCGTCGCGCTGGAATATCGGCCGTCCTTGGAGAGTGCGTAAAAGTGCAAGTCGAAGTACGGACGACCGCGGTCGTTCAGGAGCCGCCTTTCTGTCATGGCTATAACGCGCTCCATCACCTTCATGAGCGCCTGCTCGGGAGCCATTCCCTGACGCATGAACTCCACCGCCAAAAAGGCGCCGCACACCTTTATGTTTGCCTCGCCACGGCCTGTTGAACCGGCTGCACCGACGGTGTTGTCGCAGTACTGACCAGCACCGACAATCGGACTATCACCCACGCGCCCCGGAAGCTTCCAGGCGAGCCCGCTAGTCGTCGTCACGGACGCGATATCTCCGCTGGCGGTGACGGCGTTCATGTTGATCGTGCCGGTGGAGAACTTGATACTTATGTCGTCGTCGTGGTCGAGCCAATTGTCGTTCGCGTTGAGCCGGGCCTTCCAACGCAGCCAGTCCTGACGCGACTTGTTCGTTAGCAAATCCTGCTCCTTGAAACCCATATTCAACGCGAACTTTTTCGCACCGGGCCCGACCAGAAGGATATGATCCGTATAGTCCATCACCGCCTTGGCAACCAGCGAAGGCGTGGCGATTCCCTCGAGCGATGCGACCGCTCCGGCGCGCCGAGTGGGACCGTGCATGCATGACGCATCGAGCTGGACCACCCCTTCCTCGTTCGGAAGTCCTCCCAGCCCTACCGACTGATCCTCCGGATCGAGCTCCTGGATGTTGACGCCTGCTACAATCGCGTCCAGCGGATCGCTCCCCTTAGCAATCATCTCGTAGGCTTTGGCGACTCCGCGCAGACCGTTGCCTGATGCGATCACCACAGGCCGCGCGAGCGGTGCCACGGACGTCTGGCTCCCCGAGACCGGCAAGACGTCCGCCGCTTCCGCGGTGGAGGTCGTGAGTGACAATCCAGCCGCCGCGGCGGCACTCGTGCGTAGAAACTCTCTTCGATCGATACTCATGGCTATCTCGGCTGCTGGTGGGTGGCCGCAATCTTCGAGGAGCGAGCAGCAGACGTCAATGCCTGCTCGACGGACGCCCAATGTGACTCAAGGACGCTTCACCATCGTATCCTTCTTCAATTCCTCCGTAAGCTCGACACGCTTATCGGCTTCCTTGTTTTGCGCATCGCGCAGCTCGGCGGCCTCTTCCTTGAGATCTCGTGCAGCCTCTTGCACGTCTTCTCTCTTGTCAGCTACCTCTTTCTTGGCCTCACGCAAATCCTCAGCGGCCTTTTCCGTACCGCCACCGCACGCCGGCACGAGGGCTAAGGCGAGCACCAGGGTCGCGATTTGGAATACCTTCATGTTGCACTCCCATTTGGGGACGCAACGCATTTAGCATGCGACGGGCCACGCGTCAAGTTGCCGTCGATCGTTGCCTGTCACTACTTTGAAGCCCCTATGACAACTCCCACTGTAACGTCGGCCGAGCTTCGCGTCTTTCCGTTCTTCGAGAATTTTCCCGAGGAGAATCTCTGGCATCTGGCCAAGCGCATGCGGGTTGCTTCGTTCGAGCCCGGCGGCGTGCTATTCCGCGAGGGAGAGCCGAGAAAGCTGTTCGGAATTCTCACTTCGGGCAGCGTCGTCATCGAAAAAGGCCCCGAGGGTCGCGCGGAGCAGCTTGCCACCCTCGGCAGAGGCGAAGCCCTGGGGGAAGGGTTGTTACTGGATGAGACGCGGCACGGCACTTCGGCGCGCGCATTGGAGCCGACGACCCTGGCGTTCGTAGCATCAGAAGACGTTCAAAAAATCATCAACGAGCGTCCAACGTTGTATGCCGCTCTTGTAGCGCGCGCCGCGCGCGCGATCTCTCAGCGGCTCCGCGCTGCCGACGCAACACTGGCTGGACGAGGCCGGGAAGTTGGTTTTGGCGGCGGTGGACGGCGAGTTGAGCAAGATCTGCTGGGCGAACGCGAGGTGCCTGATGAGGCGATGTACGGGATCCAGACACTGCGCGCGCTGGAGAATTTCCCGATCACGGGAATCGCCATGCGCGAGTTCCCTGCGCTCGTAGTTGCGTTGGCTGCGGTGAAAGAAGCCGCGGCGCTCGCCAATGCGGAGCTGGGGCTGCTCGATCGATCGGTCTGCGATGTAATCGTGCGCGCCGCGGGTGAGATCCGCTCCGGCCGGCATCACGAACATTTTCTTGTCGACATGATTCAGGGCGGCGCCGGCACCTCGAGCAACATGAACGCCAATGAGGTGATCGCTAATCGCGCGCTCGAGCTGCTGGGCAAGCATCGCGGCGACTACCAGAACGTCCATCCGAATAATCACGTCAACCTGTCACAGTCCACCAACGACGTCTATCCAACGTCTGTGAAGCTGGCTCTGCACACCACGATCGATTTACTGAAAACCGCGCTTGCCGATCTGGCGCGCGCGTTCCTGAAGAAAGGCGAAGAGTTCTCTCCACACATCAAAATGGGGAGGACTCAGCTGCAGGATGCCGTACCCATGACGCTCGGGCAGGAGTTCTCCGCCTTTGGACATACCATTCTCGAAGACGTGGACAGGCTTGGAGAAACTCAGGTGCTCATCCGTGAGATCAACATGGGCGCTACGGCTATAGGCACCGGCATCAATGCGCCAAGGGGGTACACCGAGACCGTACGGAAGCACCTGGTTGCAGTTACCGGACTACAGCTCATTACGGCTCCTGATCTCGTCGAAGCTACCGCGGATACCGGCGTCTTTGTTCAACTTTCGGGGGTGCTCAAGCGGTGCGCGGTAAAGTTGAGCAAGATATGCAACGATCTTCGGCTGCTGAGCTCGGGGCCACGAGCGGGGCTCGCCGAGATCAATTTGCCACCGATGCAGCCCGGCAGCTCGATCATGCCTGGCAAAGTCAATCCCGTCATACCGGAAGTGATGAATCAGATCTGCTTCGACGTGATCGGCGGCGACATTACAGTTACCATGGCGGCCGAAGCGGGACAGTTGCAGCTCAACGTCTTTGAGCCCGTCATCGCGTTTCGCTTGCTCGGCAACATTCAGACTCTCGTGAACGGTTGCACAGTGCTCCGCGA
>JACDCM010000558.1 GCA_013817545.1 Gemmatimonadaceae bacterium
GCCTGGGCCTGCGTCAACAGCGCTTGCACCTGGTCACCACCGCCGCGCAGAGCCTCATCCAGCCGGCGCTGCAGGGTACGACGCTCCTCCAATAGCGATTCGAGCCGCTGAACCGCCTGGGCAGCCGGACTCTTGACCAGCTCCGCGATGCGCTGGAGTGTGCGCTCAGAATCGCGCACGAATTCGTACGCTTTCGGACCCGTTCCAGCCTCGATGCGCCGCACACCAGCAGCGACTCCACTTTCGCTGACGATCTTGAACAACCCGATGTACCCCGTGTTGCGGGTGTGTGTACCTCCGCACAGCTCCATCGAGACGCCGGGAATGCTCACGACTCGCACGACATCACCGTACTTCTCGCCGAACAGCGCCATGGCGCCCAGCGCTACTGCGTCCTGATACGAACGCTCTTCGAACCGCAGATCGATATTAGCCCAGATTCCGGAATTGACTCGTTCCGCGATAGCGGACAGCTGCTCAGGACGAAGCGGGCCGTGGTGCGTGAAATCAAAGCGCAGCCTGTCGGGAGCGACGAGTGAACCAGCCTGGTGTACGTGTTCGCCGAGAGTCGTTCGAAGCGCCGCATGCAGAAGATGAGTCGCGGTGTGGTTGCGCTCAATGTCTCGGCGCCGGTCACTTGGCACCCGCGCAGTTACGCGGCCGAAAGACATTGTTCCATCGACCGGCCCGATCGCCGCAGTTCTCCCTTCGATTTTTCTGATCTCGTCAACCGCTACGCGCCATCCGTCGCCAACGATCTCCCCGGTGTCCGATATCTGTCCGCCGGATTCCGCGTAAAAAGGGCTTTCGCGCAGCATCACTGCCAGACGTCCATCCGGGAGATGCCGAACCGCTGTCACCTGCGTTTCGATCTCGATCATGTCGTAGCCGACGAAGGTCTGCGTTGACGTCGTCGCTGTCGCCGTCATGCTGCCGTCGCCGCCGAGTGCCGTCGATCCGGTGTTCTGCTGCGCGTCGGAAACCGCCACCGCCGGCGCCACCCCACCTGGCGGGGTCGCTCCACTCTCCCACTGCGCAATATCCCCGAGATCTGCGGCAGCCACTCCGCCTATCTGACGCGACTTGCGGTCCTCGCGCGACTGCAGGCGTTGCGCTTCCAGCGCGCGCTCGAATCCCGGGATGTCTACAGTGTAGCCTCTTTCCCGAGCCATGAGCTCGGTGAGGTCGATGGGAAAACCGAAAGTATCATACAGCCTGAACGCGTCCTCACCTGGTATGGTGCCGCGAACTTCAGTAGAGCCTTGCGATGTATGCGCCGGAGCAATCTGCTCGAAGCGATGCATCCCGCCCTCGATGGTTGAGAGGAATCGCCCCTCCTCCGCGGTAGTCGTGTCGATGATGTGCTGGCGCCGACGTGTCAGCTCCGGATACACGTCGCTCATCGTGTCGATTACCGCAGCAACGACGCGATGCAACACCGGCTCGCGCTTGCCTAGCAGCCATGCATGCCTGACCGCGCGCCGGAGAATTCGCCGCAGCACATAACCCCGTCCGTCACTCGACGGATACACACCATCTGCCAGAAGAAACGCTACCGTTCTGGCGTGATCTGCCAACACATGAAAAGCGGCCGGGTCGACGTCAGGCCGCGTCCGCTTGCTTAGTCGCCCCTCGTAGGGGAGACCAAGTACGGATTCCGCGACGCCGATCAACGGGGCGAAGACGTCGGTGTAATAGTTGTTAGTGACGCCCTGCATTATTGCCGCCATCCGCTCGAGGCCGGCACCGGTATCCACCGAAGGTTTCGGGAGAGAGGTAAGAGTACCGTCCGCAGAACGGTCGTACTGCATGAATACGAGATTCCAGAACTCGAGGAAACGGCCTGCCTCAGCCCCTTCATAGAACGCCTCGAGCGAAAAATCCTCCCGCTCCGTGTCAGTCCACTCTCCCGTCGCCCCGTCCGGGAACTGCCAATCACCCGCGACCCCTGCGAGATCGATATAAATTTCCGAGCACGGCCCACACGGACCCGTATCCGCCATTTGCCAGAAGTTGTCCTTCTCCCCCAGACCGTAAATGCGCGAATCCGGAAGCCCCGCGACTTCCTTCCAGAGAGTCCGCGCCTCGTCATCCGACTCAAAGACTGTAACGCGCAGATGCCTCGGGTCCATCCCGAGCTCGCGAGTTACGAAGTCCCAGGCGAAATGGATCGCGTCGCGTTTGAAATAGTCGCCGAACGAGAAGTTGCCCAGCATCTCGAAAAACGTGTGATGGCGTGCTGTGTGTCCCACCTGCTCGAGATCATTGTGCTTGCCGCCGGCCCGCACGCATTTCTGCGAAGTAGTAACCCGTCTTCCGAAAGTTGGCCGCTCGGAGCCAAGAAAGATCTTCTTGAACTGGAGCATTCCAGCCATCGTGAAG
>JACDCM010000559.1 GCA_013817545.1 Gemmatimonadaceae bacterium
AGCTCGCTTCGAAGATGCGGTTTCTGGCCGCACCGTGGGCCGGGCTGCTAAGGGATGGTGCCTGGCTCCGGAATGCGCAGCAGGCGAATGAGTCCGCCGCCTATCTCATGGCGAAGCTGCGCGAAAACGCGAATTTCGAGCCGGCATTCGCGCGCGAAGCGAATGCGATCTTTTTGCGCATGCCGGAGCAGCTCGTTAGGCAACTGCACGCGCGTGGTTGGCACTTCTACAAGTTCCTCGAGCCCGACGTCTATCGGCTGATGTGTTCCTGGGCGGTGCAACGCAGCACGCTCGATGCATTTGTCGGGGATGTGAAAGCGCTGCAGGAGGTGTAGACATGGAGATGGTGCAGAATCGTGGTTCTCGTTTGCGTCGCGGCTGCTCTTTCCGCTTCGCACGCAGCTCCAGAACCCACTGACCTTACGCCGAACGCGCAAATTACGGAAACGTTGCGCGAGATTTCGCCAAAGAATATCGAAGCGACAGTCCGCAAGCTGGTGAGCTTCGGCACGCGTCACACGCTTTCGGATGCAAGGACTGAGACGCGCGGCATCGGCGCGGCGCGGCGCTGGATTCAATCTGAATTCGACATCATCGGCAGTTCGCACGCGGAAGATGGCACGATCGACAATAAGCATGTGCGATTGTTCGCCGAAGGTGTGCCGCCGTTGCGCCAACTGACTGATTCCATGCGCACGACCCTTCAGACCGGCGGCGAGAACAGCCCGGCCCGGGAGCTGGCCCGTTTCATCAAGACGACGGCGGAAAAACATGTCAGCGGAATGACGGTAAACATCGTCTATCGGCGTGATCGTTATCTTCGCGGTGGCGATCACTCGCCCTTCCTCGACGCAGGCTTTCCGGCCGTGCGGTTGACTGAGCCTAACGAGGACTTCCGGCATCAACATCAGGATCTTCGCGAGCGAGAACGGCGTGCAGATGGGTGATCTGCCGGAGTTCTGCGACTTCGAATACATCGCGAACGTCGCTCGCGTGAATGCCGCAGCCCTGGGCTCGCTCGCGCTCGCGCCCGCTGTTCCGCAGGACGTAAAAGTCGAAATCAAGGAGCTCACGAACAGCACGACCTTGGAGTGGCGTGCGAACACCGAGCCAAACCTCGCTGGTTACAAGATCCTTTGGCGGGAAACGACCGCCCCGCTTTGGCAGCAAAGCATCCCCGCGGGCAACGCGACCCAGTTCACCGTCCCGAAGGTCTCGAAAGACAACTTCCTTTTTGGGGTTTGCGCTGTCGACGAGGAGGGCAACGTCAGTCCCGCCGTTTATCCCGCACCCGCGCGTTAAATCGTCCCCGGTCGAGTACGGAAATTGATGTGGCGTTTGCGTATAAAAAGTCTTAGAAAGGGCCCATGGTACTGACCACTGCGCGAGTTGTAATTTTGTGCGGTGTCGTTCTCACTGGCTGTCAAAACGTCAAGCGAGCGGCTGTCACGACCTTTCGCGTGATTGACACTCCAGCGCGCTACGTGCGGGAGCGCATCGACGAGCCGCAGACCACCACCAGCACGACTACGCAGTACGGCGCCTCAGACGTGGTGAACCCCGGACGGCCGGTGGTAGTTCCGCCCCCCACGCCCACGCCGGCTCCGCGGACTGTTGCGCGCAATCGCACCTCCACGCCAACCGCAACGCCGCGGAGCGTCACGCGGACCGAACCGACTGCGCAACCACAACCTTCGCCACGAGCCACGGCGGCGCAGACCACGCAATTTCCCACTGCCCGGCCGGTGCCAGGTAAACCGGGCTATGTCTACAGCATCGATCCGAGCGGCGGGATCGTGGATGTGACCGGCTACAAATCAGGGGATAAAGCGAAGGATCCTTACACACAGCAGATCTTCATTGTGCCCTGAACCGGGAAGGGGACGGACTCACTCTATCCTGAATAGCGCGCGATTTTGCCGCAGTGGAGCAGTCGGTGCGCTCGAATTCCGCTGGAATTTGGGTGTACATTGAAGGGCCAGCACCCTCAACGCGCCGCCGAAAGTGTCTGCATTAGGCGTTCCGTGCGCATCATTGCCCTCTAGTAACTATGGCGATGCGCTGTTCCCTCAACCCTCAACCGCTCAGTCTTCACTGAGCCACCAGCACCCCGGCTCCGAACCAATCGCCAATCGGCATTCGGCACTCCCATCACCTCCGAATTCGTCCGCAGCGAAGTCGCCCGCGGCCGCGCCATCATCCCGGCCAACATCAACCATCCCGAGCTCGAGCCGATGATCATCGGCCGCAACTTCCTCGTCAAAATCAACGCCAACATCGGCAACAGCGCCGTCGCCTCCTCCATCGAAGAAGAAGTCGAGAAAATGCGTTGGGCCACCAAGTGGGGCGCCGACACCGTCATGGACCTCAGC
>JACDCM010000187.1 GCA_013817545.1 Gemmatimonadaceae bacterium
GACAGTAGGCGGCACACGAGTTGCTTCAGCATGCCGTATCGCGCTATGGCGAGGCCGAATGCTGCGGGCGCCCGACCAACGTGCGGGTGTGGAGGCGACGGGGCCAGCCGAGCCGTCTCCGTATCACAGGCTGGCAACGGCAGAGGAGGGACGATGTCCGACCACGACAGGAAGCGCGATCGCGAAGAGCCATTCATCATCGGCAGCGTCGGCGAGCTGCTGCGTCCGGCAACGCGACGCAAATTCTTTCGCATGATGGGCACAAGTGGGGCGATCGTCTTGCTGCCGAGTGTCTTCGCCGGCTGCGACGACGATGACGATGGACCGTCGGGGAATGAGCGCCCTCAACCCGTCACGGCGGTTACCTTCGATCTGCGCACGGACGTGGGCATCTTCCGGCTCGTGCATGTGCTGGAGATTGTCGAAGGCGCGTTCTACACGGCGGTCGTGAATAAGAGCGATTTCACGACGATCTTCAATGCCGACGCCCAAGAGGTTCTGCGGGACATTCGCAATGCGGAGGTCATCCACCGCGAGTTCGTTCGCACCGCGCTCGGCGCGCAGGCGGTACCGGACTTCTCGTCACAGCTTAACCAGACGACACTCGCCGCGGCGCTTTCCAGCGCAGCGAGCATCCTGACGACCGCGCGTATGCTCGAGTCGCTTGGGGTCTCGGGATTGAACGGTGGCGGCAAGTACATCAAGGATGTCCGCAACCTGCTCGTCGCCGGCAAGGTCGCTTCCGTTGAAGCTCGACACCTCGCAGCCCTGCGCGAGTTACAGCCGCCCGCCGGCGTCGATGCGAACCTGGCGTTCGCCAGCGATGAAACCATCGATCCCAACGGACGGGACATCAAGCAGGAGGCGGGCGAGATACTCGCGCGCGTCAAGGCGATGGACATCATCAGCGAGCCGCTCGAGACCAACATCACGATCAGCAACCCGCCCGATGCATCGCAGGGTGTGCCGACGCCGTCTTTCTTCCCGCCCACCCCGTAACCCGACCGTCGAGAGGAGATTCAGACTATGGAAAAGAACGAGCCGATCCTCGGCGGGATCGATCCGGAGATCATGCAGCGTCTCTGCAACCGTCGCGAGGCTATCCAGCGTGGCGCCTCTGCGAGCGCCGCCGTCACCTGGGGTCTGAGCCTCGGGTCTGTCCCAGTGGCACTTGCTGCGCTCGCGAAGGATGTGTACGCCCAGGCCCCTTCGGATATCCTCGACGCGCTGCAGTTCGCCTTCATTCTCGAGAACCTGGAGAACGAATTTTACAAGGCGGTGCTCGGCACCAGCGCGGTGGCCGCGCAGAATACCGCGTTCAACCCGGTACGCGCCGCCATCCAGGCGTTGCCCAATGGTGCGGCGATTGTCGCCGCCGTGCGGCAGATTCAGAAGCACGAGCAGCAGCACGCGGATTTCCTCCGCATGACGGCGATCCCGCTATTCGGCGGGACGGCACCGACAATCACCGCCAACGACTTCGATTTCACGGGTGGCAACGGGACCGGCACGGGACCCTTCGCGCGGGCGACGCAGGAGGTCGACTTCCTTCTGCTTTCGGCGCAGGCCTTCGAGGACACGGGAGTCCGAGCATACAAGGGACAGGCTGGCCGGTTTCTGATCCCCGGCAACACCAACGCGGACGTCGCGCTCGAGAGCGCGTTGCGAATCCATTCGGTGGAGGGCCGGCATGCCGCCAAAATCCGCCGCATCCGCCGTCAGCGGAACCCCGGAGACACCTCGCTTCGGTTCATCGGCTACATCCGCGGAGGGGGGCTCGAGGCGGCCGGCGCGGGAAACATTGCGAACCCGCCGGCCGGGGTTGTGGATGCGCTGAACCTGATTTATGGCGGCGCAAGTCCGGAGTCAAACACCACGCACGTCTTCTTCAATGACGTGACGAATACCGTTGCGACCGTCAATACCGCCACGATGTCGGGGGTGACGGTTGTGGGCCCTGGGGAGACGCAGACCACAGCGGCTACGATGGCGTTCGACGAGCCGCTCACGAAGCAGGAGGTCATCGACATTGTGAAGGGCTTCATCAAGGATGACCCATCACGCGGTTTGCCCTAGGAGGCATTTGGTGAGTGCTGCCGCGCCATTCGCCCGCTGGAGATGAGGTACGGCGCGGTCGCCCGGTGGTGCCCTCCCACTTAAAGATTGTTGTCTGCAGTCAAGGGGGTACGTGACGAGCCAGCGATCCCGCCAACAGATCGCTGGCTCCGTCCGCCAAGCCTACTGCGGCGGTAGATTAGGCTGCGCGATAACCGGGCAGTTGATGATTGCCCGCGTTGGCCTCAATCCAGCCACGAAGCTGTTGTCAGCGCCCGGCGGATTGATCGCGGCGTTGGTGACCAAGCCAGCCTTCACCAAGCCTTCCAGATCGGCGAACGAAGTGATCCGGCGCACTTTGCCGCCGCTGACCGCCGCCTCCGTCCACATGTTCACGTGCGCATCCCAGAGTGGGCTGTAGTTATTGCTTTCCGAGCGATTCTCGTTGTCGGGATCGATGGGAAAGATGTTGATCGGATCGATCCCTCCATTCGCGATGGAGGCCGCGAAACCCTGGTCGTTCCGCGTCTTCGTATCGGTGATCCCGTTCAGCACCGGGGAGAAACCCAACAGCGCCGACTTGTCGGACGGCCGCGACTTTCCGTATCCCGGCACCTTGGCGAGGCGAGGCGTGTGCACTCCGTTCTCCAGCGCGGCTGGCAGCTCCTCCGAAACGTCCGTAACCAAATGATAGTAGTACTGCTTGCCGCCCTGGAACCCGTCCAGAAGCGACAGGGTAACCGTCCGCTTCTCGAGGTCTATCGACTTCACGCGGTCATGGGTGCCCGAAGCGTTATGCACCATCTGCACGTTCAGTACGACGCCGCTGGGCAGCACCGCCATGGAAGACCACTCGGCGTCGCCAACTGCGCCGGCCTTCGCGACTCTTGGCGGGAAGGGCGCCATGGCCGATCCGGCGATCACAAGGTGTTCGGGCGTGAAATCCACGTTGCCCCGGAAGCGCATCACGCCTTCGTCCATGGTCACGCGCTGGGCTCCGTCGCCCACGGCATGACGCATCTTGGGCGAGAAGTTGATTCCCATCTTCCGGGCGACGTCAAAGTCCGAGGCGTCCGTGATTATATAGTAGACGGGCTCGTTCCGTGGCGAGAGTCCGCGGAATAGCGGCAGCGTCACGAAGGCTGCACGATAGGTGAAGTTGACCTCAAGCGCGCTCTTTACGAAGACGTTGTCACTCGCCTTGAACTTGACTCCCGTTGCCGGCGAGTACGCGGGCCGGCCGGACTCCCGGGCCGCCATCGCCTGCAGTCCTTCCGCCTCTTTCATCCCATCCTGTCCGAAGGCTGCACCGCTTGAGAGCGCGACCAGCGCAAACGCCAGGGACACACTGCCGGTGCTCGGAGTCAAAGTGTTGCGTTTCATTTGCTTTTCTCAGGTTCAGGTGAGTTTGTTCGCTCGCAAATCGTGCTGACGGAAGTCTTGACCGGCGGCCTATCAGGAAGCCCAACCTCGGCGATTCACCCGGAACTCGTCCGAGCCGAGCGGCGCCAGGCAGCGACGGAGATGAGTTTCGTGCGGTGCGGTTCAGCATAGCCCTGAACAGGCAAGCGTCACTCCGGCCGCAATCTCATCAGGCGAACCTGCCCAATCTGGTACAGCGCACAGGCTTACGCGACAACGCCCGGTTTGTCGCTGCAGGGCTAGTCGTTCCATGAAACCGTTGGAACGCGCGGGAGGCGGTTTCTTGAAACGGAGAGCGCTCTAGCGAGACCGCGTCGTTCAGGTCAGGCGGCGCGCACTATTAACGGTTCGCGAAGGAAGGCGACAAGTGGAAGATCACACGACGTCGGACAGAGAAGTTGTCGCGACGCGCGTCGTCGACGCCTCGCGCACACTCGTCTGGGATATCTGGACCAAGCCGGAGCACGTGCCGCAATGGATACCGGTCCGGAGGGCTGGACCATGCCCGTCTGCGATATCGACCTCCGTCCAGGCGGGGAGTGGCACTTCGTCTGGCGCCAGGCCGACGGCTCGGAGATGGAGATGCGCGGTGTGCGACCCACGAGCAACTGATCTCATTGCCATCTAGGGAGCGTCCACGCTCAGCCTCCAGACGTCGGATGTGCTGGCGTGCAGCACACTGAAGCTATAGAATCGCGGCGTTGGTGTGGGATACTTCACTGCGAAACATCGATGGCTGCCGGCCGGGGAGCGCATGAGTGACGAGATCCTGTATGTAGGAGAAGACACGACTCCTCTGTACGCAAGCAAGACCGAAAGCAAGAAGGTATTCGAGCTGCTGTGGGGCGATCGAGTTCGGGTGCTGAGCAATGTTGGCACCCGGTGGCGAGCGAAAGCACGCGGCTTCGAAGGATATGTGGAGCGCGATGCGCTCACGGAGACGTCGCTGCTTGAGATCTACTTTATCGACGTCGGACAGGGAGACGGGGTGTTGATACGTTTTCCCGATGGACGTCACTTACTGATCGACGGCGGATACAATCGGGCGAAGCAGCAGACCGGCAAGAACGCAGCTGACTTCGTGGACTGGAAGTTCTTCAAGGACTACGAGCTCCCCAGAATCACTCTTGACGCGATGATCAGTTCCCACTGCGATGCCGACCACTACGGCGGCCTGTGGGACCTCCTCAACAAGGACGCGAAGGACGAGCTGGACACCACCGATATCGAAATCGGCGCATTCTACCACGCAGGCGTCTCCTGGTGGAAGGACAACGGCAAGCGCGGTATCGGTCCGGAGGAGAACGGTTTCCTCACGCGGCTGCTCGAAGGAAAGACGAGCCTTCGGGAGGCTCTGCGCGAGGGTGAGACTGAGCGGCTTCAGGGCGAGTGGGCGGAGTTTCTCCGGTGCGTGCTGGCCGAAGATTGCTCGATAAAACGTGTGAGCGACCGAACGGAATACATACCCGGCTTCGAGGCCGCGAATGGGAAGGCATCGCTCCGGGTTCTGGGTCCGGTGGAACCGGAGCGGGGAATGCTGCATGACCTCGGCGGCGACAGCCAGAACACCAACGGCAACAGCATCGTCCTGCGGGTGGACTACGGGCGTACGCGCACTCTCCTCACCGGAGACCTCAACCGAAAGAGCCAGCGGCGATTGCTCGAGGCGTACACGGGCCGTCGCTCGGAGTTCGCATGCGACGTGGCCAAGGGATGCCATCATGGCAGTGATGATGTCTCGTACGAATTCCTTTCAGCCATGTCGCCCGGCGCGACGATCATCTCGTCCGGGGACAGCGAATCGCACGCGCATCCGCGCCCGAGCATCGTAGCCGCGAGCGCGCTGACAGGGCACGCGCGCATCGATAACGATTCTCTCGTAACTCCGCTGATCTACTCAACCGAGATCTCGCGGAGTGCCCGGCTCGGAAAGATTACGCACCTCGCAATACCCGGTGTCGGCTTGGAGAACGACCAACTTGCCGGGGATGCACAGGCTCGGATCCACTACGAGGAGACCAGTGCGGGCTCACTCAAGGCGAAAAAGGGAGATCGCCAACTCGCGGGGTCGTACGTTGTGGCGGGAATGGTCTACGGACTCGTCAACGTCCGCACCGACGGCGAGCGCATTCTCTGCGCGACCTTGAATGAGAAAAACCGGAGTTGGGACTACCAGGCGTTCATGTCCCGCTTTTGAGAACGGCTGGGCGAAGGACCGATCGCTGTTCGTGACATCGGCGTCGTGATCATAGCATAGTCGAGTTCCGATGGAAGCAAAGCGCGCCGCGGCGTATATTGGCGTCGCGCTCGAACACTTGGCCTTCCGCTGATCATTCCACACGTCCCCGTCCCCACGCACATGATCGCTCTGGAACTCGACCTGCTTCAGACGCTCGCGCTGGCAGCGGTGGTCTACTTCGCCGGGATTCAGCTCCGCAAGCGCATCGCGTGGGTGGACCGGTTGAACATTCCCGCCGCGGTTATCGGCGGACTGCTATTCACACTGTTCGTGTTTCTCACCCACGACCGGCTGCTCACGTTGCAGCTGAACACGGCGATGCAGCCGGTGTTGAGCGTGGCGTTCTTTACAACGATCGGAATGGGGGCAAGCGTAGCGCTGCTCCGAACGGGTGGCATGCAGGTCGTCATCTTCCTGCTGTTCGCGACCGTGTTCTGCTTCGTTCAGAATTTCGTCGGGATGGCGATCGCCACGGCCTTCGGCGAGAACCCGCTCCTCGGCGTTATGGCGGGCTCGGTGACGCTCGTCGGCGGGCCGGCCACGGGACTCGCGTTCGCGCCGATCTTCGAGCAGGCAGGACTTGCCGGAGCGGGCGCTTTGGCCATCAGTGCAGCCACGGTCGGGATCGTGTTCGGAGGCCTTGTGGGCGGACCTGCAGGGACGCGTCTGATTCAGCGCTACAATCTGCGTTCCGGAATTGCGCCCGCCTCGGCGCTGAGGGCCCAGCTCGATACAGCGCCCGAGACGATCGTCGTAGAGGTCGACCGGGAAGACACGTCACTCATCCGCAATCTCGTCATCATCGCGGTCGCGATGGGACTCGGCAGCATCGTGAGCGCGTACATTCAGTCGCTCGGCGTGACGCTGCCTGCATACATTGGCGCGATGATCGTCGCATCGGTGCTGCGCAACATCGACGACGGAACCAGTTGGCTGCGCATCGATCAGCGAGCGATGGAGTTCATGGGCAACCTGGCCCTCAACATCTTCCTCGTCGTCGCGCTGATGAACCTGAAGCTCTGGGAGCTGGCTGGTTTCGCCGTGCCGCTTTTCGTCATTCTCGCGGCGCAAGTTCTCGTGGTCGTGGTGTTCGCGGTCACCGTCTCGTTCCGCCTGATGGGCCGCGACTACGATTCCGCGGTGATGGCGAGCGGTTTCATCGGCTTCGTGCTGGGGACGACCGCCAACGCGGTGGCAAACATGCGGGCGCTCGTGATGCGGTACGGGGCGGCACCGCGAGCGTTCCTGGTGGTCCCGATCGTCGGGGCCTTCTTCATCGATTTCACGAACGCGATCATCATCACGGGCTTCGTGAACTGGCTGAAGTAGTGCGCGGGTTGAAGGCGGCTCTTACCGGGGCTCAGCTCGTGCAGTCGTCGCGCAGCCCGAACTTCTCCGCCACTTTCGCCCACGAGATCGCGAGCGCGTAGCGCATTACCGGACTTCGAGAAAAATGGGGTTTGTGTAGAACCACAGGTCGGACCACGGGTCTTCTCCCAGGGGGTCCGGCGACGGCTCGAGTTCGCCGGTGTTCGTGCCACGCACGCGCAAGTAGCTTGCGCGGCGCACGGCGCGGAAGGTGTGATTCATCGTCAGCCACTCACCGTCGCGCGTCCAGCTGCCCTCGTCGAAGCGCACTACCACGCGCGTCGTAGGGTTGGTGTCCCGCATGCGGTCGGCCACCGGACCGGTGATCTCGCCGACGATAAGGTCCACACGTGCTACGCGTGGTGTGTCGCCGTGATGGTTGGGCGCCTGCGGATCGCGCAGGCGGATTTTTACGCGCACGTCTCGGCCGGCGGGCACCGGCAGGTTACCTCCGATAGTCGCCCTCGCCTGCCGCGGGCCGACCGTCTCCGCCGTTACTTGCAGCTCGGAGATCAGGTCACCGGTCGTGACGAACACGCGGCCCGAGCGAATCCCGTCGAGAATATCGTCATAGGTCCTGGCCGCGTGCACGTAGGTCTTGGAGTACTCGCCGGGCCAGAAGTCGGCGCCGCCGTCGCGCCAGTGAAGGTGTGAGTCCGAGGTGGAAGTGATCCACCACCGCCGTCCCTCGCCGAGCATCGAGTCCCAGAAGCCGCCGAGCCGGGCGGTCATCTGGTCGAAGCCGCCCATGGTGGGATGCAGGCGATAGCTGCCGCGGGCGCCGGCCGTGTCCAGCGAGCCGTCGCGGTTGATAGCTCCCGCCTGATGGCCGGGCGCGCCCTCCATCCCGATGGCCACGCGTGGCGC
>JACDCM010000560.1 GCA_013817545.1 Gemmatimonadaceae bacterium
ATCCCTGTTCCCTCGTTCGTGAATCGCTTCAATGTCATTTCCTCCAACCCCTGCCGCACTGGCTCCAGCTCAATCTGTTCCAGCACCTCGGCGGCGAATGCATACGTGAGCAGCCGCCTGGCCATTCGCGCCCCGATGCCGCGACTCTTCATGTAGAAAAGCGCGAGCTCGTCAATGCGGCCAACCGTGGCTCCGTGCGTACACTTCACGTCGTCGGCAAAGATCTCCAGCTGTGGCTTCGTGTCTATGCGAGCCTTGTCGGACAGAAGGAGATTGTTGTTCGACTGTTTGCCATCCGTCTTCTGCGCGATGGGGTGGACGTACACCTTGCCATTGAAAACGCCGTGCGATGCGCCGTCGAGAATGCCCTTGTAAACCTCGCGGCTGAAGCAATTGGGCTGAGCGTGCTCGATGCGCGTCTGGTGATCCACGTGCTGCTCGCCATCCACCATATAAAGCCCGTTGAGAGTCGAGCCGCCGCCGGGTCCGTCGAGCGTTGTGTAAATGTTGGTTCGAGAGAGGGCAGCGCCGGTGGCGAATGAAAACGAGATATAGTGGCTGTCGCGCGCCTGATGCGCCTGGGTGGTTCCAATGTGAAACGCGCGGCTGCTCTCTCGCTGAATTCTGTAATGCCGCACCGTCGCGGCATCTTCGACCGCGACTTCCGTCACCGCATTTGTGAAATAGGTGGCATCGCCAAGCGCGACGTAACTTTCGAGAATGGTCACGTCGGTGTGATGTTCGGCCACGATCAGATTGCGGGGATGCGATACCCCCTTTGCCGCCAATGCATCGGAGACAAATAGCAGGTGAATCGGCCTGTCGACGGAGCGGTTGGCTTCGACATGCACCAGCGCACCATCGTGCATGAAGGCGGTGTTGAGCGCCGTAAATGAGTGGTCGTCATACTCGGCAAACTTTGTGAGGTGACGACGCAGTATGTCCGGATTCTCGCGCCATGCGCGAGCAAGCTCCATTACGCGAACACCGGCTGGAATCGCGTCCAGTGTGGAGAGGTCAGGAGCAAAGCGGCCGTTGACGAAAACGAGCGTCGGCCATTCGGGATGTCCGAATGTAAAGGGAGTCAGATCTGCCGCTTTTACCTCGCCACCCGGCGCGAGCATCATCCGGAACTCGCGTTCCGCAATTGCGGCGGCGCTGGTGAAGTGCCAATCCTCGTTCCGCATCGTGGGAAAACCGAGCGTCGCGAAACGGTCGAATGCCTTCAGGCGTACGGGTGCGAGCCAGTCGGGGCTCCCGCCGCCATTAGCGGAAAACGCAGCGAAGTCCTCGCGATACGCCTGGATCACGCCGGTACTCCCTCCGTCATCCATTCATATCCCCTGGCCTCGAGCTCGAGCGCCAGCTCCTTGCCACCCGAACGCACTATGCGGCCGCCCGCGAGTACGTGAACCCTGTCCGGAACGATGTAGTTGAGCAGCCGCTGATAGTGCGTCACTATGACGGTAGAGTTGTTTCTGCGGCGCAGTTTGTTGACTCCGTCCGCGACTATGCGCAGCGCGTCAATGTCGAGCCCGGAGTCCGTCTCATCGAGGATGGCAAGCCGTGGGTCGAGCACCGCCATCTGCAGAATTTCATTTCTCTTCTTCTCGCCCCCTGAGAAGCCCATGTTGACGGAGCGGCTCAGCATGTCCTCATTCATGTGAACGAGCTTGAGCTTTTCCGCCATGACTTCCAGAAACTCCAGCGGATCGGCTTCTTCGAGCCCTCTCGCCTTCCGAATTTCGTTATACGAGGTGCGGAGAAAGTAGGAATTCGAGACCCCGGGTATTTCCACGGGATACTGAAACGCCAGAAAGACGCCGGCCTGAGCTCGTTCCTCTGGTTGCATTTCCAGAAGATCCTTACCGTCGTACAGAACCTGGCCATCGGTGACTTCGTAGGCCGGGTGGCCGGCAATCACTTGAGCGAGGGTGCTCTTGCCAGATCCGTTAGGACCCATGACAGCATGCACTTCGCCTTCGTTGACGGAAAAATCGATGCCTCTTAAAATCGGCTTGCCGTTCGCGGAAGCGTGCAGATTCTTTACTTGTAACATTTACTTTGCTTTCTCAGGTTGGTAACGCAAGGGAATCGGGAATGGGGAATCGGGAATCGGTTATCGGGAGGGGCACCGATTCCGTTTCCCGTTTCCCGATCCTCAGCCAACACTCCCTTCGAGCGTAATCCCCAACAGCTGCTGCGCTTCCAGAGCGAACTCCATTGGCAGCTCCTTGAAGACTTCTCTGCAGAATCCACTGACGATCAGTGAGATCGCGTGTTCCGCGCTCAGGCCTCGTTGCTTGCAATAGAAGATTTGGTCTTCGCCGATCTTCGAGGTAGATGCCTCGT
>JACDCM010000561.1 GCA_013817545.1 Gemmatimonadaceae bacterium
ACCAGAGCAGCATCACCGTCTTTGAGGGCTGCTTCAAGGTAAGCGGTGACGTCCGTGTCAGTCTTGAGATAGGTCGCTGGATCCCAACCCTTTGTCCTCGTCTTCGCTCTCGGCATCCTGATCTCCCTGCATCTAAACGGTACGCGCCAGCTCGAGCGCCACCTCGATATCACGTGCCTGTGTGCGCTTATCTCCCCCGGCGAGAAGTATCACCAGCGTCTCACCGCGCGCGATGAAGTACACACGATATCCCGGACCGTAATCGATACGAAGCTCGGACACACCCTCGCCAACCGGTCGCACGTCACCCGGATTGCCAAGCGATAGCCGACGGATGCGCACGAGAACTTTGGCTCTCGCCCGAGGGTCCTTGAGACTGTCGAACCAGTGAGCATGGCGGTCCGTTTGACGAACTTCGATCAACGGCAATGTATCCTATGAAATACATGAGGTCAAGCCACGCTTGCCACAGGCGCGGGCAGCGCGCGCAGCTAGAATCAGCGTTCAAATTCGCCTGGCTGCGCCGCATCGCCTGGTATACGCCATTGACGTACATAGGCTAGTAGCGTATCCTTGCACATGGTGATCGTCGAAACACCTCTATTCACGCGTCGCATTCGGGAGGCGATGTCAGACGAGGCGTATGCGGTGATGCAAACCTCGCTTGTCGGGCGTCCGGATTCGGGAGCGGTTATCCCTGGTGGCGGCGGCTTACGAAAGATTCGGTGGGCAGCCGAGGGACGGGGAAAACGTGGAGGTGTTCGGATCATCTACTATTGGGCTGTCGCACAGCACACGATTCTTATGTTGTTCGTCTATCCCAAGAATGTTCAGGCGGACCTCACGCGCGAACAGATCAAGGCACTGCGGACCATCATTGAAGAGGAATATCCGTGAAGGACGAACTGTTTAATGAGCTATTGGAGAGCGTGCGCGAAGGTGGGGCAATCCTGCGCGGGGAGCGAGCGCCTGCGCGCACGTTCACGGTTGGGCCTGGAGGTGTTCCGAATGTCGCTGCAATGCGGGACCGATACGGACTCTCGCAGGCGAAGTTTGCCGCACTTCTGGGTATCAGTGTGGGCACGCTTCGGAACTGGGAGCAAGGGCGGCGTGAGCCTGAAGGGCCCGCGCGGGTACTGCTTCGCGTCGCTGAGAGACATCCCGAAGCGGTGCTGGACGTCGCTCCTCGCGAGAGCGTCGCGCGTCGAACACGGCGATCCAAGGTTGCTCGCACCGCAACGCGGTGACGCACCCCGGCCGCTCCCTTCCCCCTGTTACGCCTCCCGCCTCTCGCCTCCGCTCGCCTCTGCACACTCTGGGCGAGTCGCGTCCGAGTCGCACAATGAGCCGATTCCGGCCCGAATGCCGCCTTTCCAGGTGACACGGTGATCCGGGCCCGCCACCGCCCCCAATTCCTCGGGGTAGCCGAGCCCAGCTGATCACCACAAGTTAGGCCGTGCGGGGCCGCCAGGGCGCCGCGCGGGGCGCGTCACTTGGTGCGGACAGGCCGGATGGATCAGACAAGCGATATCACGCAATTGCTCGCTGTCGCGAACGATGGGGACCCCGAAGCGATGCAGGCGGTCCTGGGTCTCCTGTACGACCGGCTGCGCGAGATCGCGCACCGGCAGTTGGCGCATGAGGCTGAAGGCCACACGCTCGAGACCGATGGTCTCGTGCACGAAGCGTATCTCCGCCTGCTCGGCGTCGAGCGTGTGCAATGGCGGGATCGGCAGCACCTGCTGGCCACCGCCGCTCGAATGATGCGTCGCGTCCTCATCGATTACGCCGATCGCCGCAAGGCGCAGAAGCGCGGTGGCGGCGAAGTGGCGGTCGTGCTGGACGAGGGGCTGCTCGCGGTGGAGGAGCACGTCGATGAGCTCCGCGCGCTGGACGAGGCGCTCGAACGGCTGGAAGCCGCCAACCCGCGGCACAGCCGAGTGGTGGAGTACCGCTTCTTCGCAGGGCTAAGCATCGAGGAGACGGCCGAGGCCCTCAAGCTGTCCCCGGCAACCGTGAAGCGCGACTGGATCGCCGCGCGCGCGTGGCTTAATCGCGAGCTGGAGTCATGAGCTCTTCCTCTGGCGGTCCACTCGCCGAGGGTGTCGCTTCGGCCCGCTGGGCGGAGCTCGAGTCGCTCCTGCACGAGGCGCTCGAGAGACCACCTGATGAGCGCGCGAATTTTCTCGATGCGGTCTGCTCCGACCCTGAGCAGCGGCGCGAGGTGGAGGCACTGTTGAGCGCGCACGAACGGCCGGGTCGCCTCGATGCCCTGGCGGATTCGCTGATGGCGCCATTGCTCGCGTCGCGTGCGAAGCCGGCTGCCAACGGCGCGGCACTGCCTG
>JACDCM010000562.1 GCA_013817545.1 Gemmatimonadaceae bacterium
TACCTTGTCCAGGTCGCTCTGAGCTAAAGCAGTGTTCCCGGCAGCCATCGATTGCCTTGCCTGGTTCAGCATCTGCTCGGCGCGCTGCTCCTCGGAGCGTTGCGTGCGCATATAGATCCATGCCCCAACTGCGGCGACGACAAGGATCGCAGCTGCAATGCTTATCTGCTTTGTGTGGCTCTGAATCCAGAAGAAAATGGAATCTGTCCGCTCTTCCAGGTCCATCGGTGGTCTGGCCGTAGCTCCAGTGCGTGTCATGATAATTAGTAAAATGTCGAAAGATGCGAGCAAGGCTGCGGCAGCGCCGCAGTGCCCTTGGGGTGACTCGAACACCCGGCCAACGGTTTAGGAAACCGCTGCTCTATCCACCTGAGCTACAAGGGCGATTGGGAACTGAACGACTGCGTTTCCGTCAAACTTCACGATAACTTGTGGCGACCACGCAGGTCTCGACCAAATCTAGTTTATCGGCACGATAATGGGAGCGGGGCCATTCCCCGTCTGGCCAGAATTACTGGAGCCACGATGACTGATCGCTGATTGGCCATCAGCTATGAGCCAGATGCTATCTGCTCTTTCTTTTTTTCGCTCTCGGCAAGCGCCGGTGTTGAGAGCGGTTCCACGGGCAGCCCTTCACTCTCCCATTTCCCAAATCCTCCGGCGAGGTTAACCACATTGGCAAAGCCGTGCGCTGACAGCACACTCGCCGCTATGGATGATCGGCCTCCGCCCTGGCAGTGCAGAACGATGGTCTTGTTGCGCGGGATCTCGGACAGGCGATCGGCCAGGTAACCCAATGGAATATTGTCGACGCCCGGGATGTGCCCCGCCTCCCACTCAGCCCGTCCGCGCACGTCTATCACACGGGCTGTGTCCTGCGCTATCCACTCCTCCAGCTCGCGGGGCGCAGTCTGAGCGATTACGCCGAGACCCCCGTGATGCTCGGCGAAAGATTGTATCACGGTCGCGTCGAAATAGCCCATTACGCGGTCGAGTCCGATCATTGCCAGATCTCTAACAGCCTCGTCGACGCGACTGTCGCAATCCGCGATGAGGTAGACATCGCGATCGTAGGGTATCAACCATCCAGCCCAGGTGGTAAACGACTTGTTGAGCGGAATGTTGATTGTTCCGGGGATATGGCCTGTCGCGAATTGCGCTGCCGGCCGAGTGTCTACTACAAGCGAATGCGGCCTATTCGAGTATTCGCTGTAGCGCTTGCCGTCCAGCAATTCCGGACGACTAAAACCATCCAGAATCTTTGGACCTTCCTTGTTGATACGCTTCATCTCGGCGAAGTATTTCGGTGGCTCCGGTTGGCCGGCGAGCACCGTACGTACGAAATCAATCTCGCTCGGCGCGGCGAAGGCCCAGTTGAATCGTCGCTCGTAGCCGAGTGTGCTTTGCGGAACCGCGCTCATTCCCTTGCCGCAAGCTGAACCAGCGCCATGCCCGGGCCAGACCTGCAGCCAATCCGGGAGTGCCGCAAGGCGACCCAGGCTTCCATGGAGCGTGCGGGCCGCAGCCTCCATCGTTCCTCCCATTTTTGCAGCCTTTTCCTGCAAGTCAGGACGACCTACGTCGCCCACAAAGAGAAAGTCGCCCGTCACCATACCCATTGGATCCTCGGCACGCGCGGTGTCGGTGATCAGGAAGGAGAGATGCTCCGGTGTGTGGCCGGGCGTGTGCATCACGCTAATCCGTACCTCGCCAATGTTGATCGAGTCGCTTTCCCGTAGTGGCTTCGCGGCGGAGTCACGAGCGTATGAGTACTTCCAGTTGGCATCCCCTTCATCGGACAGATGCAACGTCGCGCCGGAACGCGCGGCGAGCTCTCGGCTGCCTGACACAAAGTCCGCGTGAATGTGCGTTTCCGTGACGTGAGTGATTGTCAGGCCCTCCGCCTTCGCCAAGCTCACGTACTGCTGGATATCCCGGTTAGCGTCGATGACGATCGCTTCACCAGCATGGCTACAGCCTATCAGGTAGCTCGCTTGAGCCAGCTTCTCGTCATATAAACGTTTCAGAATCATGAACGGAATTTCATTGAATTCTCGGGGCGGGCACTGTTTCGTGTTTTTAGAGAACGCTTCGGTTCTGATACAATATCAGGGCGCCCATGACAACGAGGAAGGCAGCAAATGCACGCTTCAAAGCCCACTGAGAAACAAAACGAACGAGGTGCGTGCCAACGAGAATGCCTGCTATGGCGATGAAAGTGAACAACGCCATGAGGCCCCATGGGATTTCAACTCGGCCAACGTAACCCAGAAATCCGGAGAAGGAATTCATGGCTATAACGAGGAGGGAGGTCCCCACTGCCTGCTTCATTGGTACTCTGG
>JACDCM010000188.1 GCA_013817545.1 Gemmatimonadaceae bacterium
TGCGTTCCGAACAGCAAGTCTACGGATCCGACGATGGCCGCTCGCAGGTTGAGCGCACCGAGGTAAACAGCGCCTCCCATGGCGAGCGTCACCAGCGTGAGCGTCATTCGTTGTCGTCTGCGAAATGCGCTGCGAAGCGAGAGCAGCAAGGGACGGCTCCCGCCTCCGATGCGCTGCAGCAGCGCCGGAGTTCTGCTGTCCCCGCGCCCGAGGATGCCGAAGTCGCGGAGCGCGTCCCCTACCGAGATACGCGAGCCACGGAGCACTGGCACTGCGGCCGCGACCACCGGCACTAGCACACCGACCGCGAGCTGAAGGCCGAACACCCAGTACGGGATCGCGAATCCGGAGATATCGAAGTTCAGCATGTCGGCGGTGAACTGTGCATACATCCGCCCGAGGAAGGCTGCAGCCGGCACCGCCACAGCGCACGCTACGAGACCGAGGGCGAGCGCGAGGCCGAGGTACATGCGGGCGATCTGCTCGCCTCGCGCGCCGATGGCTTTCATAATGCCGATCTCGCGTACCTGGCCCGTCAACATCGCGGAGATGAGGTTCACCACGAGCAGGCCGCACATGAGCAGAGCAAGTACCCCGAACGCGCCCTGCGTGAATAGCAGGGAATCGATCTGCGCCGCGTGCATGTGTCGTCCGGGAACGGGCACGTCGATGTCCGACACTTTTCGTCCCGTGCTCTCGATCAGCGCTGCTACTTCAGTGGCGACGCGGCGCACGGCTTCGCGGTCCATGCCTCGATCTCGCACGACGATCTGCAGCTCGTTGAGGGAGCTTGGCCCGCCGAGTCGAACGAGCGTCGCCGGCGTCACGAAGGCGTACACCACGTGCTCCATCCATCCGGGCGCAAGCCCGACATCGCGCGCGATTCCGGACGTGCTCAGCTCGAGAGAATTATTGGCGCCAATTTTTACCTCGAGTGGCTTGCCGATACCAGCGCCCGAAAACTCGACGGACGACGCTTCCACGACGATCGCGCCGTCACCAGGAGGCCACTCGCCGTGCTCGGGCTCGATTGCGCCGATGCGCTTGGCGAAGTCGTCCGTGGCAAAAAGGATCGCTGTGCGCCAGCCAGAATCTGTTCGCGCGCTGCCGGTCGCGGCGCGACGTGCCTCGGCATAGCGAATCGCGGGCAGGGCGCGGACCCGCTGCAACAGCGCCGCGTCGATCGAGTCCGTGCGCAGCGTCGCCGACGCGGGGTTGCTCGCGGCGAACTCCCCTCGCGTCACGCGACGCAGGAGCGCCCACGTGTTCAGCACAGCGCCCGAGCCTATGATACCGATGCTGATTGCCAGCACTACGAGCGTAGTGCGCGATTTGTGCAGCCACACATCTCTTACGACTTTGCGCCAGCGAGGACTAAGCATGCGCGACCAGCGCGGGCTCGGATTCCACGACGCGGCCGTCGGCGAGCGTCACGGTGCGAGTGGCGAAGCGTCGCGCGCTCTGCTCGTGCGTCACCATCACGATGGTCTGTCCCTCGCGCACGAGGTCTGCGAGCAGCTCGAGCATCGAAGCAGCCGTACGCGAATCGAGGTTGCCTGTTGGCTCGTCCGCGAGCAGCACCGCCGGCGCATTCGCCAGCGCGCGTGCCACGGCTACGCGCTGCTGTTGCCCACCCGAGAGAGTCGACGGCAACTTGCCCGCCTGGTCAGACACGCCAAGCTTGTCGAGCAGCGTCTCCGCACGACCGCGGCGCTCTCTCGACGGCCACATCCCCGAGAAGTCCATCGGCAACATCACATTCTCGGCCACGGTTAGCGTCGGCAAGAGCTGAAAGAACTGAAAGACGATGCCGACTGCGCGTCCGCGCCAGGCAGACATGTCGCGCTCGGACAGCAAGTGCACCGCGGTACCGCCGACGTGCACTTCGCCTCGCGTTGGCCTGTCGATGCCGGACACGAGGCCGAGCAAAGTCGACTTGCCGCTGCCCGACTGTCCGACGACCGCTACGAACTCGCCCTGCTCAATCTCGAGGCTGACATTGGCCAGCGCCGTGAACTCACCGCCGGCGACCGAAAAAGTCTTTGTTACGTCGCGGAGTGTGATGATAGGATGCGCCATGAACACAGGATACGCGCGGACACTGCTCGCGGAGCCCCGTTCGACGTACCCACGGCACCGTTTAGCGAATAAGGGCTGCTTGCAAGCGGGTGGTGTGGCATCCTGAGCAACGCGGCAGGGGTTGTCATTCCGAGGCCCACGAAGCGGCAGAAGATTCTTGCACGACTGGGGCAGATAAACTTTGCGGAGGAATCATGAAAAGTCGTTCGACAATTGCAGCGTTGCTGCTTTCGCCAACATTGCTGTCGGCGCAGCATCGGCCTGCAGCGCCTCCCCCCGTGCGCTCGGCGCCCGTGGAGGCCAGGCAGTTCGCATTTCTGATCGGACAGTGGGAGCTGGTAGTGAAGCCGCAGGCCGTTGGACTCGGGCAGCGCATTCACGGCGTGCCCAGGCTGCTCGGCACATGGAAGGCGTGGCGCGCGCTCGACGGTTGGGGAATCACGGACGAGCTGCGCATCACAGACGAGTCGGGTAATCCGCGCGAGCTCGCGCACGCGGTGCGACTGTACGATGCGACGACGCGTCGCTGGAACGTTTCAAGAGCGGACGTCAACCGCAGCACATTTCAGGCGTCCACCGGGGAGTGGAAGGACGGCAAGATGACGATGACTTCGATGGAAACTGACGCCAGCGGAAAACCGTTCATGTCGCGCACCCGGTACTCCGACATCACGCCCACGAGCTTCCGATTCCAGCAGGAGCACTCATTTGACCAGGGCGCGAAATGGACACAGACGCTGAGCATCGAGGCCAAACGCGTCGCCGCGGTGGCTCCCCGCGAGTAACGTTCCCCGCATGTCGCGGCGCCTGGTCTGGCTTCAGCTCCTGATCGGATGGTTGCCTGTCTGGGCGCTGTTCACAACGCTCATGGCATCGGCGCACTCGGTCGACCCGATGCACGCGGCATTGACTGCGCTGAGAATGATCGTCCCCGCGGCGGCACTTGGGCTGGTGGTTCAGCGGTTCATAGAGCGGCATCCGTGGCCGGAGCGGGTTCGGCCGTCGTTCGTGGCGGTGCATCATTTGGCGGCAGCCGCATTCTCCATCGCATGGATCGCGCTCAACAGCCTCATCGAGAGCGTGCTCCAGCGGGCGTTCGTGCTCGCGGTTGGAATCGGCATCGTGTCGTTCCTGCTGCTCGGTGTCTGGCTGTACGTGATGATCGCCGGCGTGTCATACACGACGCAGGCAACGGAACGCGCGGCACGCGCCGAGGCCAACGCTGCGCGCGCCCAGCTCGCGGCGCTCCGTTCGCAGGTTAACCCCCACTTCCTGTTCAACGCGCTCCACACGGTGGTGCAGCTCATACCGCGTGAGCCGCGGCAGGCGGCGCAAGCCGCCGAGCAGCTCGCGACACTGTTGCGAACTGCGATCGAGGAGGATCGCGACATCGTGTCTGTGACGGAGGAGCTGGCGTTCGTCGAAAAATATCTCGAGGTGGAGCGGATCCGATTCGGCGAGCGCCTGCGTGTACGCGTGGATGTGAGCGGAGAAGCGCGGAGCGCCTCGATACCATCGTTCGCGGCCCAGACGCTCGTCGAGAACGCGGTGCGGCACGGCGCGGCACCACGTGTCGAACCGACCGACGTCACCATTGCCGCCTCCGTCGCCAATGGCGCGCTCACGCTCACGGTGCGCGACACGGGCGCTGGTGCGACCGAGGAGCAGATGCGCAACGGCTCGGGCACGGGTCTCAGGCGCTTGCGCGAGCGTCTCGCGGTGCTGTACGGCGGCCGCGCGCGACTCGATCTTGCGTCGAGCGCCGCCGGCGGGCTCACCGCCAGTCTCGTCGTTCCTCAGGACCTCAGCGACTAGCGTGACCACCGCGCAGGTTTCGGTGGTAATCGCCGACGACGAACCGGTGGCGCGCGCGGGTCTGCGGGACATGCTCGCGGGCGCCGCTTGGTTGTCGATCGTCGGCGAGGCGTCGAGCGGGCCGGCCGCCGTCGCGGCGATCGACAACCTGCGCCCGGAGCTGGTCTTTCTCGACATTCAGATGCCGGGACTGCTCGGCACCGAGGTGCTCCATCACGTGAAGCACCGGCCGTTCGTGGTCTTTACGACCGCGTTCGCGCAGCACGCGACCACCGCATTCGAGCTGGGCGCGCTCGACTACCTGCTCAAGCCGTTTGGCCCGGAGCGGCTCGCGAAAACGCTGGAGCGCGTCCGCGCGGCCTTGGGCGAGCCGAACGCTGCTCCCCCCGCACTCGACCGCTTGCGAGAGGCGCTCGGCAGCGGCCCGATGAGTCGCCTGTTCGTGCGGTCAGCTGGAGGTGTGATCCCGGTTGCCGTCGCAAACGTGTCGTGGTTCGAAGCATCGGGCGACTACGTGGTAGCGCACTCCGGCAGGAATCGCTACATGCTGCACGTTCCGCTGAGTCGTCTCCAGGCGCGGCTGGACGCGAAACGCTTCCTTCGCATCCACCGGACTCATATCGTGAACCTCGATCACGTCGTGACGTTCCGCCCGCATGGGAAGGGACAGTTGGAGGCGGAGCTGAAGGACGGGACGCGTCTCGTCGTCAGCCGCGATCGATCCAGGGAGATCCGAGCTCTCGGGCTGTAACAGATCGGTGCTCGGTGCCCGGTGCTCGGGATCGCGTGAGGTGCCCGCTGCGCATCTTGTGGCTTACTCGCGGCGGAGTTCCCGAAGTGGGCAGACCTTCCCATCGCACCGGTCGAACGCGATTTCTATACATCCGTCAAACCACTAGTTCTACCGGGTGCGTGCCGACCCGTAGAGCACGCGCCCCGGGCGCGCTGGCGTCATTGCCCCAGCCTCCAACACCACCGCGCCATTCACCAGGACCACGGAAAAGCCCTCGGCATACTGATGTGGCTTCTCGAAGGTGGCTGCGTCCCGCACGCGTGCAGGATCGAATACGGCAATATCCGCTTTCATGCCCGGCCGCAGTAGCCCACGGTCGTGCAAGCCGAGCCGCTGGGCTGGCTGCGCGGCCATCTTGCGAACTGCTTCCTCGATGGTGATGACCTGGTGCTGACGCACATACTCGCCCAGCACGCGTGCGAAGGTGCCGTAGCTGCGTGGATGCGGATTGGCCTTCCCGAAGATCGGCACCTCGCCGTCGCTCGCGATCATGGTAGCGGGATGTCTGAGAATACGGCGCAGATCGTCTTCGTTGATCGCGTGGAAGATGCCGCCGCAACCGCCCTTTTCGACGATCCATAGTGCGGCTTCGGCTGCATTTCCGAAGGTGATTTCCAACCCGCGCATGCGTGTAACATCGGCGAGGTTCTTGCCGGCCAGGGACGCATCAAAGTCACAGGCGGACAGCACCACGTTCCTGGGGTCGCCACCACCGCGTTCGAACTGGATGATGCGTGCCGACTCTGTACGGATTCTTGCCCGGGTAGCGGGATCCTTGATGCGCGCCAGTACATCGCTCCGCGTGCCTTCCTGCGCCCAGGTCGGCAGTAGCGCAGCCTGCACGCTGGTCGCGGACGCGGTGTAAGGGTACTGATCGATGGATACATCGACACCACGTGCGCGCGCCTGATCGACCAGACGCAGCGTTTCCAGGCTCTGGCCCCAGTTGCCCGGCCCCACCACCTTGTGATGCGTCATCTGGGTGGGCAGGAGACCCTCCTCCCCAATGCGGATCGCCTCCTTTACACTGGTGACGACCTGCGAGGCCTCATCGCGCATGTGCGAGATGTAGATGCCGCCCATGCGGCCGGCGACGCGCGCGAGCTCGATGACTTCTTCGGTCGGAGTGAACGAGCCCGGCACGTAGTAGAGACCGGAGCTCAGGCCAAACGCTCCATCCCGCATGCCCTGCTCGACCAGTGTGCGCATTTGCTGGAGCTCCGTGCCAGTCGCGCGCCGGTTCGAATCGCTCGGGATGACTGCTGAGCGGATCGAGCCCTGCCCGATGAAGCTTCCGATGTTCACCGACTTGGCCAGCGAGTCGAGCCGGGCCAGGAAAGGACGAAGCGGCACCGGCGAGCCTCCGTCCGGACCTTCGATCAGCGTGGTCACTCCCTGCCGCACGTAGTTCTCCGCGGTCGGCACCTGGAAGATGCCGCGGCGGGCATGCGTATGAATATCGATGAAGCCCGGTGCGATCACGTGGCCGCCGACATCGATCGTGCGGCGCGCCGACTCCGTGATGGCGGGCGCGATGCGCACGATGTCAGCACCCCGAATGGCGATGTCACCCCGAAACCACGGGCTGCCCGTGCCATCCACGATGCGTCCATTTCTTAGCACCAGATCGTAGACGGGGTCTTGGGCCACCGCGTCCAACGGGGCAATCAGGGCAAGCCCGGCAGTCAGAAGAGTGCATAAGTACAGTGCGCGCATGGGTATCCTCAGTTGCGATTCACAAAACAGTCACTGTGTGACAAAGTTGCCTTGTACCCTGCATTCGTAGCGTTACGCCCTCGGTCTACGTTTGACGTTTACGAATGCGGCTGTCGGGGAAGGGAATTTCAATCGGGGACGTCGAAGTTATGAAGGGGCCAATATGGCAGCAAACTGGATTTCGCCGCGCGGCGTCCAACTGATAACTTTGTCAATTCTCATGGGCAATAAGCCGACTACTACCGATGAGTATCTCGCGTCCTTTAGCAAGGACAAGCGAGCCGTACTTGAGAAGTTGTAGGCAACCATTGCCGCCGCCGCGCCCGGGGCGGAAGAAGGCTTCAGCTACGGAATGCCTGCCTTCAAACTCGGTGGCCGATCACTCATTTGGTTCGCTGCGTGGAAAGCTCACTACAGCCTCTATCCGATGAGTTCCGCCGTCAAGAATGCCTACGCCGCCGACCTGAGTGGCTACGAAACCTCCAAGGGTACGATTCGGTTTCCAGCAAACAAGCCTCTGCCCTATGGGCTTGTGAGGAAACTCGTAAAAGCACGGATTGCGGAGTTACAGGAAGGCAAAAAATGAGTGGCAACCATTCACCCTCATGTGTCAGTGACGCTCTCGGACAATACCGCGTTGCTCCTGATCGATGTCCAGCAGGGTCTCGACGACCCGCGCTGGGGCGAACGGAACAACCCTGGCGCCGAGCGAAACATTGCCGCGCTGCTGGCGGCGTGGCGCCAGCAGCAGCAGCCGGTCATTCATGTGCAACACATGTCCCAGGAGGCCGACTCACCGCTCAGGCCGGACCGGCCAGGCAACGCGTTTAAGCCTGAGGCTGTCCCGCAGCCCGGTGAGCCGATCTTCCAGGAGACCGTGAACAGCGCTTTCATCGGCACGGCGCTCGAAGCGCACCTTCGCGCCCAGCAGATAGACACCGTCGTCCTCGTCGGCATTACCACCGATCACTGCGTGTCCTCAATTACGCGCATGGCGGCGAACCTCGGCTTCACGGCAATCGTGGTCTCCGATGGCACGGCCACGTTTGAACGCACGGGCCCGGACGGCGATCACCATAGTGCCGACCAGATGCACCGATTCGCACTGGCGAGTCTCCACGGTGAGTTCGCGACCGTTCGGCGGACCAACGAGGTGCTGGCGGAAATCGGTGCGCTCGCGCCTGATAGACCTTGAATCCGGCGAGCCGACTTCGGCCACTGGAGACTTCGTTAGCTTCCCGTGCTCAGCGCGACCACGCTTCCTGCAATCACTTTCCAACGGCTTGCGAAGAGCTTCCAAACCCTGAGGTAGCGAAATCTGCCATCGACGTCCTGACCTAAATAGTTTCCCTTGATTTCTACAGTGACGGCAACAACAACGACATCTCCAATAGAACTCAGCATTAGATCGCTCGATTCAACTGTATGCAGGTTGATATTACCAGAACGGTAATTTTTCAGATCCAT
>JACDCM010000189.1 GCA_013817545.1 Gemmatimonadaceae bacterium
TGTGCTATCTGAAGCAGCGCGGCGAATCACAGCATCTGCGAGAGGTGCCTCCACCCGGAGCTGAGCGCGAATCGACTGCAGGGATACGCCCGGCTCCAATGGGTTGCGACCGTGATATGTGTCAACCGCAGCGACAAGCTTGACAATAAGTGATTGAAAGACGGAACCGGCATACAGCCTGTCCGCGATTCGAACGATTGAGCCAGGAATGTCGGTAAGCAATGCGGCCATTTCGTCCGGCGTCACGCCGATCCGAACTGGTAAAGTTGAAATGGCAACTCCATGATTTGATGCGTCCGCGAGCGCGCTTTCGAGGCGCGCGAGTGGCGACGTTCGACCGTCGCCGCGAAGTCGCGCGCGCCGGTGTTGCGGAAGAGGATCCGACACGACTCCACCACCGACCGTCTCCAACGGTGACCCGCCGCGAAGCACGAAACGGTCTCCTGCTCGCGCCACTACCGGCTCCGAGAGAGCGACCCTCGCCGCAGTCAGCTGCCCCGAGGCATGCGCGCCTCCCGCAGCGCTGACTCGTGCTCCAACGTCTGAAGTTCCGAGGTGAAACCTCAACGCGGTTCTGCTGCTAATCGGCCGCGCATCTGGGAGCAGTCCGACGTCGGCAACGAGCAATCTGGTCTCCGACCAGCTTCCTGCACCGACAAGAACCGCGCCGCGTCCAACCTCGTGAACATCGAGACCACTCAGTGCGATCGCAGCGCGCAATCCGGGACGCGCTGCTGCTACCGACTCGCCATGGCATTCTATACGGCGTACGCGAACGATTCGTCCTCCGGGGAAAATGGTGGCAGCCGCGTTACTCTCGAGTACTCCGCTCCATACGGTGCCGGTCACAACTGTGCCCGTACCCTTGATCGTGAATGATCGGTCGACAGGCATCCGGAACAGGTCGCCCATGTCGCGAACAGGCAATCGGCGAGCAGCCTCAGATAACGCATCGCGCAGCTTATCGAGCCCCGCGAGGGTGACCGCCGACGTGGCAACCATCGGGGCCTCAGCGATCAGAGAGCCGCGAAGTAGTGTTCGTACATCCTCGCGCACGAGATCAAGCCACTCCGCTTCTGCCAGATCGGCCTTTGTAAGCGCAACGACTGCTTCGCGTATGCCGAGTAGAGAGAGGATCGCAAGATGCTCTCGCGTTTGCGGCATGACGCCTTCGTCCGCGGCGACGACGAGCAGGGCGAGATCGATTCCCGTAGCTCCCGCGAGCATGTTCCGCACGAAGGCTTCGTGCCCGGGAACATCGACCACTCCGAGAACGAGATCGTCAGCGAGGCGAAGAGGTGCGAAACCGAGGTCGATGGTTATCCCGCGTCTTTTTTCCTCGGCGAGCCTGTCTGTATCGACACCGGTCAGTGCCTTCACCAATGCAGTCTTGCCGTGATCGACGTGCCCCGCCGTACCCAGAATCATGTCGCGTTCCAGTCTCCGTGTTCCCACACCTCGAAGGCGCGCAAAGCGCGGCCGTCTGCAAGATGTGAATGCACGAACTCGCGCAGCAGCCTTTGGTGAGCGCGCGCTTCACGGAGATCCAGGACGGGCGCTTCTTCTGCCAGCAGCCACGCCGCAATGGTAGCGCAAACGGAAGCTGGAATTGGGCGTCCGGATGGATAGGCGCGGGCGCATCGCGCACACAGCACGCCGCCCCCTTCCGGGACGAATTGCAGAGGTTGTCCAACCGGGAACAGGGTCTGACATGTTCCGCAGACATCGAGGGCGGGTGCAAACCCAAGCTCCGCAACGATGCGCCAGGCGCCAGCAAGGCTCGTTGCGCGAGCAAGATCGGGTGGAGCAGCCTCTATCGCATCGAGCGCGTGCACGAGCGTCATGTACAAGTCCTCGTTGCTCTCGTCCGTCGAGAAAAGAAGCATCAGCTCGGCCAACGCGGCGGCGCCAGTGAAGCGCTCGAGATCACCCCCTATAGCTGTTCGAGCGTGCGTGCAGTCGAATGCGCTCATGGTCTGGAGATCGCGTCCGCTCTTCAGATAGAGATGCGCCACTCCCTGGGAGAACAAGCCGAGAGCGCTCCCAAATTTTTTCGAGGCCCGGCGAGCGCCGCGCGCGAGCACAGACTGGGCGCCGGCATCTCGTGTGGCGAGGCGAAGAATGCGAGAGCTCTCCGAGTAATCGAACGAATGCAGGACGACGGCGTCCGTAGAAAGAAGGGGCATGAGGAAAGATATTGCCTGGATGCCGCCGCGGGGGCGTGAGGTGCGCCTACTCCCCGGTGGTGCCTACTGGACGGTCACGTCGAAGGCCAGAGTGCCCGCTGGCGCCGAACGTACGAATGTTCCGTTCACAGCAAATACATTGAGAACGGCGAGCACTTCACCATTGTCCACGCAATAAATCCGACCTCGAGAATCGGCTGTCGCTGCGTCGCACTTTGCCTGCTCGCCGCCGCCGGCGGTCGTGAGAAGACGATGCGAGCCAGCAGGCGAGAAGGGACCCTGAAACGTGAGCGTCGCAGGATCTATGGCGTAAACTTTTGGGAGGTACGGGTTGAACCCGATCGCGGCGGTGACGTAGAGTAGCCCATCGGCGCCCAAAGCCATCGTGGCACCGAATGCTCCCTGAGGGAAAAGCAGAGTGCCGATCACTGATCTTGCGGTGAGATCGACCTTCGTTACAGCAGCAGGCGCCACGAAGGCGCCGCTGGAAAGCACATAGGCGAAGTTCCCGACTACGAACGCGCGCAGCGGACTGACCGCGCTCGCACCGAGCTCTATGGTATCGCGACCCAGATCGCTAACCAGCTGTGGAATGCGAATCAGCCGGCCAGGCCCGACTACGCCGAAATCGCTGGCACACCTGACATTCGCGTCGACGCTCCACAGCGCGTTACCTGCGAAGAAGACGTCCGATGGGCACTCGCCAGCATTTCCTATGACGGTGACGTTGTCTGAAAAGCCAGCCCGCAACTGAACGCGCGCAATTGATCTGGAGTTACGGAGCGCGACGGCAAAATTCCGCGACCCGTCGGCGCCCGTGAGAAGAAAAGCCGCTCCGGCGGGGTTGCTTGCAGCAGGCAACTGAACTCGGCGCAATGTGCCGTCTGAGAGATCGGCGATGTACAGCTGATCGCCCTTGAGGCTGCTCGACGTAGACAACACCGTGCCGTTGAGCACTGTGAATGTCGCTCCGTCAAAGGAACCGCCGAAATCGATGTGGCTGTTCGGCGCGCCGGAGTCGGACACGAACGTCACACCTGTCTCCCCCACGCCGTTGAGCACAATGGCACCGGCCTCGACTGCCGGTCGTTGTACGGGGCTCGTGCCATCATTGCAAGCGAGCGACACGATAAGAACGAAAACGAAAGCGAGGATTCGGGGCACGATGATCACTACTTAGGTCGAAGGGTGAGACTCGCCGTGAATACACGGCCCTCGGTTGGATATCCGGCCACTTGCTGCCAGCGGGTGCCATGGATATTTCGTGCGCCCACGCTGGCAAAAGCGTCCGCCGCGCCCATGGGAGTGCGCCAGTTCACGTGCATGTCGAGAAGCGTGACCGCCGGCAGTTCCTGAGCGCGCGACGGGTCTGGAATGGCCACGGTGGGACGACGGCCAATGGCAGAAAGTGACGTAACGACAGAGAGTCTGCCGGAACGAACGCGCCCGGTAGCACCGCCATCCGCGGCTGGTACGTATGGAGTCGGAACCGCAACGCCGTCGATGTCGAGATGAAGCGCGGTATTACGCGCGCTTGCCCAGAGATCCAGATCGAAAGGCTTACGCGTCGCGGTGAGTCTGGCCTCAGTGCCATATACTCTCTCGCGGCCAACGTTTCTCGGGCTCCATGAGAACGTTCCCGGAAACCAGACAATCGCGTCTCGCGTTTCACGGTCGAACAGTGCCGCGCTGAGCGAGATGGCTTTATGGCGCATCCGAACGCCGGATTCGAGATCGAGAACGACCCGCTCAGGTCGTACGCGCGGTGGGGCATCGATTCTTTGTGGCGAAACGAGGTTCAGGTCATGGAATGCCGGAGCACGAAAACCTTGTCCTGCGCGCGCGAAAAGGTCTACGGCGCCCTGGCGTTCGACAGAAATGGACGGCGATAGGCGGGCACCCGCATCAGCGATACCATCGAGGCGCACAGCAGCCGCAGCGCGCCATCTGTCGAGTTTCCATTCGTAATTCGCTCCGGCGAAGGCCCGCGGCCTGATAGCATCTTCCAGAGCGCTGCCGTGCACACGATCAAGACCGCCTCCGAATCGCACCGACACCGAGCCTCTTTGCCTTTCAGCGTCAGCATCCAGCGACACCGAAGAAGTCCGCGATACGAACGCCGAACCGTCGTCGTAGTCGTTGCGGAGCAGACGCGCCCCCCCAGCGATGTTCCAGCCACCCCGATCAGCAGCAACGCGGACAAGCGTGCGATAGATTGTGCCCCGGGCGTCGTCGAAAACCCGTACGTTCATCGGGCCTACCAGGCCGCGCTCCGCGCGCGAGGCGAGAACCGTGATCTGTGCCGCCGGCGTGACCGCGGTGCCGAACAAGGCCGCGCGGCGCTCGTCGTTATTCACCCTTCGCTCGAATGAATCGCTTCGGGGAATTCCGGCAGCTGTTCGCTCAGTATTGTGGAATCGGAAATCGTTGCGCGCATAGCTCCACTCGCCCCCTGCTCGAATTACGACCCCAGCAACTCTTACTGTATGGGCCGCGCTCAGACCGGCTCGGCTATGCGAGCTGATTGACGCGGTAAGTGTTGATCCAGCCCCGCTGCTCAATGCGAGCACGCCGCCACTCGCGCCGGAGCCCAGTGTGGCGGCACTCGCACCTGGAATGACGGCAACCCCTCCCAGGGCTGCTATCGGCAGATCGCTCATGTCAGCGGCGCCGGTTGCCGGATCGTTGAGCGGCACGCCATCGAGAAGGACGAGCACCTGTTCGGGTCGCGAGCCCCTCATGGAAAGCGCGACGCCGCTGCGCGATGAGCGAGCGCTCACGAAGGGAAGTCTCGTAGCGAGATCCCTCGATGAGGTGACTCCCTCGGTCTCGATTGATCGCACTTCCACCAGCGCGATATGTCGAGAAGCCGCTGCGGGTGCCCGTACATCGACCTGAGCCACCTGAAGCGCTAACGGTTGGAGGTGGACGACCAGGCTGTCCTGGAGACCTATGACAATTGACGCTTGCCGATAGCCAATTCGTCTGACGCGCAGCGTGTCGCCAATGCGGGCAGTGAGTGCGAAGCGCCCGCTTTCTTCGGTGCTCACTACCTCCTGCGAGACCGTTACCCTGGCGGCCGACACAGGCAGCCCCGTCACCCCGTCCCTGACCGTGCCGCGCACGTCGCCGAGTGCTTGAACCACAACGACCATGAAAACCCGGATCATTGGCGATCCTCAGTGCGCCAACTACGCGTCCGTAACGGTATCAGCGCTGGCGCCCCGACCGCGGGATCACGCACTATGACCAGCGGCCAGTCATACACGCTTTCGAGCACCGAAGCTCGCATGACGTCGTCGGGTGCTCCGCTAGCGACGACGCTACCGCGACGAAGAACGATAATCGCGTCGGCGAAGCGTGCGACGAGGTTCAGCTGATGACTTACGACCAGCACCGCCATTCCGCCACGAGCCAGCGACGCGAGCAACTCGAAAGCCGCCATCTCATGCGCCACATCCAGAAATGTCGTTGGCTCGTCGAGCACCAGGGCGCTTCCACCCTGCGCTAGCGCGCGTGCCAGACGCACGCGCTGCCATTCGCCTCCAGAGAGCTCGGCCGTGCTGCGTTCAGCCAGGTCGCCAACGCCCGCGAGCGCGATGCCTCGCTGCACCGCCGCGTCGTCCTCTTCGAACGCAGCTCGCCAGGGGCCCTGGTGCGGATAGCGACCGAGCGCAACCGCGTCTCTTACAGGCTGGGCGAAAGCGGACTCCTCTCGTTGCGTCACTATTGCCAGCTGTCGCGCCAACGCCCTTTGACTCACAGATTCCATCGGTACTCCTCCGACACGGATGCTTCCTGTCTCGAGAGGTATGCGTCTGAGGAGAGCGCGAACTAGCGTGCTCTTTCCGCTGCCATTAGGACCAACGATGGCGGTCACCACTCCGGGGGCGGCCCGAAAGCTCACTCGGTCGACCGCCAACTGGGGAGCGCGCCGGTACCGCAGGGAGACATCGTTAAACTCGATCATGACCGGCGCCCAAGCTGGACCAGAAAGAACGGCACGCCGATGAGCGCGGTTATGGCGCCGAGCGGTAGCTCAGTCGGCGGTCGGAGTGTCCGCGCGGCGAGGTCGGCACCGATGACGAGTGCCGCTCCAGTGAGCGCAGACCCAGCAACAAGCGCGCGGTGACGATGGATCCCGGCTGCCCGCACCACGTGCGGAACAACAAGCCCGACGAAGCCGACGAGACCAGCAGCCGCAACAGTGGCCGCGGCCAGGAGCGAGCTAAGCAGGTAGATCCGGCGACTCACACGGTCGACGTCGAGGCCCAGAGCTGCGGCGGGTTCCTCGCCGAGCGCGAGCACATCGATGTCACGGGCGAACCAGAGGAGCGCGCCGCCCCCCGCAACCGTGTAGACGGAAAGCCAGCCTACGTGAGTCCAGCTGGCGTCAGCCACAGAACCCATCATCCACCAGAGGGCGCCGCGAACCGTGTTGGGCGGTGCGCCGGCCAACGCCACCATTATGGCAGCGTTGGCGAACGCACCGACGATCACTCCCGCCATGAGAAGCGCGCGTGGGTCCGCGCGCCCAGTGGCGGCGCGCGAAATCAGGACGGCCAGTGCAACCGCAACCGCGGCACCGGCGAATGCCGCTAAAGGCAGGACCCCCGAGCTGGACATACCTGCCGCCACAGCTATCACCGCGCCGACGGCTGCGCCGCCTGAAACCCCAAGCAGGTACGGCTCGGCGAGCGCGTTACGAAGTGAGCCTTGCAGCGCGGCCCCCGCCATTCCCAACGCGGCTCCCACGAGAAGAGCAAGGACCGCCCGCGGCAAACGCAACGTCTGGACGATCGCGATGTTCGTTGCGTCGCCAGTTCCTGTTAGCGCGCGCCCCACCTCGGAAATCGTGAGTGGCACCGAACCAAAAGCAACGGCCATCAATAGCATCAGGACGATAGCCGACGAAATTGCGGACCAGAAGGTCGCGGGCCGCATCATAGTCGGAGACGAGGGTGCAGGAGACGCGCGAGTGAAAGCGCGGCGTCGCCCAGGTTCACGGAGGGGCGGCCCACGAGGGCCGTGTCGACGATGAGTATGCGCCCACCTGCCACCGCCGGCACTACTTGCCATCGCGGGTCCGATGCGAGAACCCGCGCGCCAACTGGGCCCGCGAGAATGAACCGCGGATCGCGGCGCGCGACGTCCTCGAGCGCAACTTGAGGAGAGGGCGCACGCAAGTCCGAATAGATGTTTTTCGCGCCGGCAATTTCAACGAGCTCGTCGAGGTAGCTTCCTTGCCCTATCGTGATTATGGGTGCGTCCCAGACGTGCCAGAAGATCGTTGGGCGGCCAGCTTTGGCGGTGGCGGCGCGAACGCTTCGCAGCACAGCGTCGACAGAATCGACAAGGGCGGAGGCGGCATTACCGAGCCCCGTCACACCACCGAGCAACCGCACGGCGTCGCGGAAATCGCTGACGCGGTCCACTTTCAGCGAAATCGTAACTATGCCCGCGGCGCGCATGCGTTCGGCTGCGCCGCGGTTGTCCGCGCTTGCGTACAGCACCACCAGGTCAGGATCGCGTGAGAGGACGGCTTCTACGTTCGGTCGCAGTCCGGGCCCAACCGCCGACACACTCCACGCAGCGGTCGGCCACTGATCCCAATCGCTCCGCCCCACGAGCCGCTCTCCAGCGCCCAGAGCGAACAG
>JACDCM010000563.1 GCA_013817545.1 Gemmatimonadaceae bacterium
ATGCGCAGGTCATACAGATTCACCGCGCCAGGCATGCGATCACTCTTTCCGCGTCCGGACTCGAGATCATGATCCACATTGGACTCGATACGGTGATGCTGAAGGGAGAGAGCTTCGTATCCAGGGTGAATAGTGGCGACAAGGTTCGGCTGGGTGATCCCCTCATCAGCTTCGATGCAGATTTCGTGGCGACGCACGCGCGAAGCCTGCTCACACAGGTTCTCGTTACCAACACGGACCGTGTAGCTTCGCTTCGGCAAAGCGCTGGCAAAGTGATCGCAGGGCGAGATCCGCTGATTCACATTGTGATTGGCGATCCGCAGCAGCCTCCGGTTGCGCACACATTGGGCGATACTGTCTCATCCGACCCGATCGTCGTCGCCAACGAGACGGGTCTCCATGCGCGCCCCGCCGCGGTACTCGCGGCGGCAGCTCGACGGTTCACAGCTGACGTGCGTCTGACAAAGGAAGGCCGCGAAGCAAACCTGCGCAGCGTGGTCTCCATCATGGCACTCGAGGTGGCGGGCGGCGACACGGTGACCATTGTGGCGCGCGGAGTCGATGCTCGTGAAGCGGTCGCCGCAATCTCGCTGGCGCTGAAGACGGACCTTCACACAGCACACCCTGCGACCGCTGCCGTTGGAGCGCCGAGCGTAATCGCGCGGGCAGCGCAGACGAGTCCCGCTCTGCCCAAGGGAGACGACGGCTCGCTCCGCGGAGTGCCTGCGTCACCGGGCGTGGCCATCGGCCAGGCCTTTCAGCTGCGGCATCACAATGTCGTTCTGGAGGAGCGTGCCTCCGACCCGAACCAGGAGCGTCGAGCGCTGGACGCGGCGATCGCATCGGCGCACCTGCAGCTCGAGGCGCTGCAGACGAGACTGTCAGCAGAGGCGGACAGCGACCGTGCCGCCATTTTCGCCGCACATCAGGAGCTGCTCGAGGACCCGGAGGTGCTCGACGGCGCCGCTGAACGCATTCGCGGCGGGGCGACTGCCGCATACGCATGGCAGCAGGCATATACCGAGCAGGCGGACCGGCTGATGGCATTGCGAAACCAGCTGCTTGCCGGACGGGCTGCCGACCTGCGGGATATCGGCCGACGGGTCGTGCATCTGCTCGTGGGCCACGACGATGCGCCACAGGAGATGCCGCCGGACTCGATTGTCGTGGCGGAGGATCTTGCACCCTCTGACGCGGCATCGCTGGATCGCAACCGCGTTCGCGGCTTTTGCACTACGATGGGAAGCGCCACATCGCATGTGGCGATCCTGGCGCGGGGGTTCGGTATTCCCG
This sequence comes from Gemmatimonadaceae bacterium, assembly GCA_013817545.1. Lineage (GTDB taxonomy): Bacteria > Gemmatimonadota > Gemmatimonadetes > Gemmatimonadales > Gemmatimonadaceae > JACMME01. Next base: position 1,294 of record JACDCM010000563.1, read on the forward strand.
CGGTCGCCGGCATCGATCCTCGCGCGCTGGAAATTCTGGCTGGTACACGTGTTGTGCTTGACGGCACTGCCGGTACGCTGAAGCTCGAGCCTACCGCCGCGGAAGAAGCGCAGATTTCGCGAAGGCAGGAGTCTGATGAAGTCCGTCGAGCCGCGGAGCTTGCAGTGGCCGCGGAGGCGGCGGTCACGCGCGACGGTCACAGAGTGGAGATCGTCGCGAATATCGGCGACGAGGATGAAGCGCGGCGGGTTCCGGAGGTCGGCGGAGAGGGGGTCGGGCTACTCAGAACCGAGTTCCTGTTCCTGGAACGGCGAACTGCGCCGGATGAGGACGAGCAGACACTCGCATACGAGGCCATTGCTCGTGCCCTGGGGCCCACGCGGATTCTGGTGATCCGCACACTGGACGTGGGCGGCGACAAGCCCCTCGCCTATCTGCCACTCCCTGCGGAGGCCAACCCCTTCCTCGGGATGCGCGGCATCCGGTTGCAGCTGATTCGTCCCGATATCATCCAGACGCAGATACGCGCAATCCTGCGCGCGTCGCGCGCGGGCCGTGTGGCAATCATGTTCCCAATGATCTCAACGCTGGCTGAATGGCGTGCTGCGCGCGACATGGTCGAGCAGGAGCGGGCGACACTCGGCGTGCCCCCGATACAGATCGGCATAATGGTGGAGACCGCATCCGCGGCGCTTCTCGCGGATCGATTCGCCGAGGAGGCGGATTTTTTCTCGATCGGAACGAACGACCTGACTCAATACACGCTTGCCATGGACCGCACCAATCCGCGTCTCGCACCGCAGCTGGACGCGCTCCATCCGGCGGTGTTGCGATTGATCGATCGGACAGTCGCCGGCGCTCACGCTCACAAGCGATGGGTAGGAGTCTGTGGCGCTCTTGCTGGCGATCCTGAAGCAGTGCCGGTGCTGGTGGGCCTCGGCGTTGACGAGCTGAGCGTGAGTGTGCCGATCGTACCGGCGGTGAAGGCGCGGGTGCGGACGCTGTCGCTGGAAGAATGCCGCATAACGGCGAAGC
>JACDCM010000564.1 GCA_013817545.1 Gemmatimonadaceae bacterium
CCGTCGGTCTGATCGGCGAACTCGGCTCGGAGGACGTTGTATTCTCGAATCATAGATGCCACGGACACTTCCTGGCGTATGGTGGCGACCCTCACCTGCTGGCTGCGGAGCTGATGGGAAAAGCTACCGGCCTCTGCGGTGGGCGTGGTGGCAGCCAGCACATCTGCTTTCGCAATTTCTACTCGAACGGAGTGCAAGGCGGGATAGTTCCGTGCGCAACCGGCATGGCGCTCGCCGAGAAGGTTCGCGGGCAACGAGCGATCGTGGTTGTGTTCCTCGGCGACGGCACTCTGGGTGAGGGTGTCGTTTACGAGAGTCTCAACATCGCCGCGTTATGGAGCCTTCCGATTTTGTACGTTGTCGAAAACAATCGATACGCTCAAACAACTCCTATCCGTCTAGCTCTCGCAGGCTCCATAAGAAAGAGATTCGAAGCATTCGGTATTCACACCGCCGAACTGGAGAGTTCCGATGTGACTGCTGTGAGAGCGCATGCTCAACCTGCGATAACGCGCGTACGTGATAGACGCGAGCCTGGCGCTCTCATCCTGCACACCCACCGCATGTGCGCTCATTCCAAAGGCGACGACACGCGGGACGCGCAAGAGCTCGATGCGTGCCGCGAGCATGATCCTCTTCTTGTTCACGGACAGAGAGTCTCCCCCGCGGAACGGGCGAGAGCTGAGTCCGCGTGCATGACGCGCCTCGATGCCGTATTTGCCGCCGCCTACGCCGACCCGTTCCCGGACCCTGCGAGCCTCGTTCCGGCGCTTCCTTCGCTGCGGTGACAACTGTCCTCACGAGCTTGAATGCCTCGCTACACGCTTCCATGGAAAGTTCGGATCGCGTTTTCATCATCGGCGAGGACATCCTGGATCCGTACGGAGGCGCGTTCAAGGTTACCAAGGGACTGAGCACGCGTTTTCCCGACCGGGTGCTGACGACTCCCATCTCGGAAGCAGCGATTGTGGGTGTCGCTACGGGGATGGCGATGCGCGGTTTCCGCCCGGTCGCGGAGATCATGTTTGGGGACTTTACGCTCCTCGCCGGCGACCAACTCGTCAATCACGCGTCGAAATTCGCGTGGATGTACAATGGAAAAGTGTCGGTACCGTTGGTGGTTCGTACGCCAATGGGCGGGAGGCGCGGCTATGGGCCTACGCATAGCCAGACTCTCGAGAAGATGCTCCTGGGTGTTCCGGGGCTCCGGGTGGTGGCGGTCAGCGCGCTTGGCGATCCCGGGGGGCTTCTCGCAGCCGCAATCGCTACGGAAGGTCCCGTCCTGTTTATCGAGCACAAGCTGCTGTACGCGCAAGCTGTCCTCGAGCCTGGCCACGGTGCTCTGGCGGATTTCGAGATGATGACCACAGGCAGCACATTTCCAACCTATTCTCTACGATTTATCGGGCAGGAACGTGCAAGTGTGACGATAGCGTGCTACGGATACATGTTCGACCTTGTGAGGAACGCTGCACTGTCACTCGCACTCGAGCATGAGGTGTTTTGCGAGATAATTGTGCTCAGCCAACTAAGCCCCTTCGAGCTCGAACCCCTGTTCAATTCCGTGCGCAGCTCCCAGCGATTGGTTGTCGCTGAGGAAGGCGGTTTAACGCTCGGCTGGGGAGCGGAAGTAGTGACGCGTGTAGTGGAATCGGCTGTGTTCACGGACGCGCCAGCCGTTCGGCGCGTGGCAGCGCTCGATCTCCCGATAGCGAACTCCAAACCGCTGGAAGACGCCACCCTTCCCTCGGTTGATGACATAGTGTCCGCGGCACTGGAGCTTGCGAGCAGGAAAATCTCCGCCTGATGGCTAAGGAAACGGAAGTACTCGCGCCGCTGCTCAACGTCAACGAACCGGCCGCGCGAGTCGTCGAGGTTTCGGTTGGCGAGGGGCAGCATGTGGAGGCGGGCGCGGTTCTGTGCGCTCTCGAAACCACGAAGGCGGCCGCGGAAGTGATTGCGCCTGCGTCCGGCTACGTCCGTGACCTGGTGATCAGGATCGGGGACATGTTGGAGCCCGAGACAAGGATTTGTCTCCTGACTGAAACCGCCGAGCAGGCGATCACCCAACGCGCGGGCACCACGGCGCGTCAAGACGCATCCGGAGCCGCTCCCGACGGCGTTCGCCTGACGAAGGCCGCAATGGCGCTTGCGCGCAAACTGAACGTCGACCTGTCCTCGCTCAAGCCCGGTGCAATCGTAACCGAAGAGCAGATCGGCCGAATGGCTGGGCGACCCGACGATGCGGCGAAGGAAAGGGGGAGTAGTCCGCCGTTCGATAACAGGATCGTGATCTTTGGCGGCGGCGGTCACGGCAAGTCGCTT